>JAUYSD010000283.1 GCA_030696505.1 Sulfuritalea sp.
CGAAGTCATAAAGCATGTCGGCCGCCGCCAGGCTGGTGCCGCCATCGCCGGCGGCGAAGACGAAGACATCGCCCCCGGCACCGCCCACCAGCCGGTCGGCTCCCGCGCCGCCCTGCAGGACATCCGCCCCGGCCCCGCCCAGCAGGGTGTCATTGCCGCCCAGGCCATCCAGTTGGTTGTGGGCCCGGTTGCCGCGCAGCAGGTTGTCGGATGCATTGCCCGTGCCGTCGATGCTCAAGTCGATGTTGGTAGTCTTTCGGGAGAAGAAGCCACCGCTGCGCAGCGTGACGGAGCCGGTCAGGAAGAGGTTCTCGACATTGTCGGTCAGGGTGTGGCCCACCTTGGCGCTGACGCTGTCGATGCCGCCGTCGCCCGGTTCAGTGACCTGGTCGAAGCGATGGTCGACGACATACATATCGTTGCCGCTGCCGCCTTCCATCTGGTCGGCGCCACGGGCGCCATTGAGCACGTCGTTGCCGTCGCCGCCTTCGAGCAAGTCCGGATAGGCCGTGCCCACCAGGATATCGTTGGCGGCGGTGCCGGCCCGGTGCCCGTGCACCGGCATGCTGCCGGCGCTGGTTACGGCCTCGCCGAAGCCCTGGCCGTCGGTATAGTCCGCCCTTATGCGCACCAGCTTGCCCACCTCGGCCTCGCCCAGGACCAGGCTGCCACCGCTGCCGATGTCGATCCAGTTCACGCCGTCGCTGCTGGCCTGCCAGGTATAGGTGCGCGTGCCGAGTCCGTCGGCGTCGCTCAGCGTATCGCTGACGTCAAGGGTCTGATCCTTCCTCACCGTCCCGCCAAAGCTGACTTCTCCGCTGGGCGGGTCGTTGGTGGCGAATACCGTGATCGAGAAGTCATCCGCGACACTGGCATTGCTGCCGTCGGTCGCGGTGACGCGGACGTCGACCGTGCCGACCGCGGCATCGGGCGGAACGCCGCTGAAGCTGCGGGTACCGGCGTTGAAACCGAGCCAGATCGGCAGGGCCGTACCATCGGCCCGGGTGGCGCTGTAGCTCAGCGTATCGCCGGCATCGGGGTCGCTGAAGCTGTCGGTCGGGACGGTGTAGCTGAAGGGGCTGTCTTCGCTGGCACTTTGGTTGGCAAGCGCATTCGCCACGACGGGAGCGCTGTTTGCGGGCGGCGGGACGATCGTGCCCTGGACGCCGGCAAAGTTCTTCGGCGAGTTGGTTGCCGTGGTACCGCCCGCGCTCAGCGAAAGCGATCCATCCGTCGGCAGAGATGCGTAGGTGATGCTGCTGACGCCGGCAAAGTTGACCGTGCCGCCATTGGTAAATAGAAACTGGGCCGGAACGATGAAGTCGGGCGTGACCAGACCCAGGTCGGCAAATCCCTGGGTGGCCACCAGGACCGAACGGTTAGCGGTTGCCGTGCTGGGCAGGTTGCCAGGAAACGTGTAGCTGTGCGTGATGCCGCCCTGGCTGACCGTGAGGCTTTGGCCGGACCAGAAGGACTCGCTGTTGAAGCTGCCCACGGTCAGTTCGATGAACTGTATCGAACCGTCGGCATTGGAGTACAACTCGTTGAGTCGGTACAGATGAAAGGCCATGGGACCTCCCTGGACTAAGTTTCGCGGCTGTGAAGGTATACGTTCGTCGGGGCGCGTTTATTCCCCGGTGCGATGGCGCGGCCGACCCGAGCGGACGCAAGGGTGGCTGCGCGAGCAACGGATGCCCGTCACAGGCGCCACCCCCACGCTATCCCCAGGGCGCTTTGCTTCATGCGCAAATCGGCTTCGCCCCCGCCAACGCCTCCCGGCGGGAATCCCGGCGGAATCGACGCGCTGCCTGTCACGGTGTTTTCGGCAGCCTGCATGTAGTAGACCGTCAGTTCCGAACTCGCATTGACCTGCCAGGTCGCACCGATCGAAACGTGACGCTCGCTCACCGCCGGCGCGAAAATGTTCAGTAGCGTCTGGCTGGACGGTATCGGCTGGCGCAGCAGCGTCACCCCCGCGCGCAGCACCAGCGCCGGGGTGACCGCGTAGGCAAGGCCGAGCTTGACTACCGTGGCGTCGCGCCAACCGGAACCCGGTCCGGCCGGCGTGCCGAGTTGGCACGAAACCGCGAGGAAGCAGTCGGCACGGTTGCCCAGCGAACGCGCTCCAGAATAATCGATGCGCTGGATGTCCGCCGCCGCGGTCAGCGCACTCGTCAGCCTGAGCGCGGCGCCGAGCACGTAATGTTCCGGGACGTCGAAGTTTCCGCCATCGGCGAGCAGTCCCTTGTAGCGATCGAATTTCTGCATCCGGGTCCGCGGCTGGTAGGCCGCAGCAAGGCTGAGATCGGGAGTCACGCGTCCGAGCCAGCCGACCCGCCAGCTGATCCCGGACGCATGGTCCTTGCCGCGATTGGTGACGCTGCCGGGAAAGGCGGAAAAGATCGGATCGTCGAAATGCTCCATTCCCGTCACTGCCAACTGCTGGTAGACGAGCGTGACCGACAGGCCTATCGAGTGCATGCCGCCCAGTTTCATCGCCAGCGTGGGCGCCACGTTGATCTGCTTGAAATTCATCCCCGCCGGGCTCGACCCGTTCAGGGCCGTCAGCGGATTGTCGGTGTAGCCGGTCATGCCGCCGTTGCCGAAAACTGCCACGCCGAGCGACCAATCCTGTCCGAGCATGCGATTGAATCCGAGTTCCGCCACCGCGAACCTGCGGATGCCGTTGGCGTCGCGACTCCCGGAAAGTCCCATGTTGTTTCCGGAGATGGTGGAACCGCGATCGGCATCGAACTGTTCCACACCGATATCCAGCCGGTTGCCGACCCACACCATTCCCGCGGGGTTGGTCGCGGCGACCAGGGCATCCTGCGGAAACGCCGCGGCCGCACCACCCATGCCCTTGGCCTTCAGTCCGTAGCCGTTCTGGAAAAATCCCGCAGTCGCGAGCGCGGCGCATGGTACGGCTGCCAGCGCCGCACACAGCGCGGCACGTGCCGGGAACCGGCATTTCACTGCGCCGCGGCCCGCCACTGCGGCGCGAGACGAGGAACAGTCCGCGACGCCGAGGGTCGGTGGCCGGCGCAGCAAGCACCGGATCACCGGCAAGAAACTTGCCAGGGCGCGGGTCCAGCGAGCACAGGTTGACTTCGACAAGATGGATCTCCCCGGTGCCCGCATCGCCCGCCAAGGACGGGGACGCGCGCGCTCCGAAAGATGCACCAAAGATTAGCCCTAATATATTCCGCTTTCAAGGAAATCCGCCCTGCGGTGCATCCGCGTTCCTGCTTCAACGCGCCGCTGGTTTTTCCGGCTGGCGCGGTAAACTCGGCCCCATCCCCTGCTTCGATGAGCCTGATTATGATGCCGCCCTGCCACATAACAACGCCGTATCGCCAGCGCCAACTTTCGTGCCCATGATCGGCGTCTTTGATTCCGGCCTCGGCGGCCTCTCGGTGCTGGCGGCGCTGGTCGAGGCTCTGCCGCAGGCCGACTTCGCCTATTACGCCGACACGGCCCACGTCCCTTACGGCAACAAGAGCGAAACGCAGATCCAGTGTCGCGTGCTGGCCATCGGCGACTATCTGGCCAAGCACGGCTGCAGCCTGCTCGTGGTGGCCTGCAATACCGCCACCGCCGCTGCGGTGCAGGCCTTGCGCGCCGCCCATCCGGGCCTGCCCGTGGTCGGCATCGAACCCGGCATCAAGCCGGCGGCGCAGGACAGCATGAGCGGCCGCATCGCCGTATTGGTAACCGAGGCGACCGCCAACAGCCAGCGTCTGCAGCACTTGATTCGCGACCATGCCGGCCAGGTCGAGGTCTTCGTCGAGCCCTGCCCCGGCTGGGCCACGCATGTCGAAATGCTGCAGCTCGACGATCCGGCGCTGGCGACGGACGTCCGCGCCCGCATCGAGCCGCTGCTGGAACAGGGGGTCGACCGCATTGTGCTGGGCTGCACGCACTACAGCTTTCTGGCGCCGCTGCTGCGCGAAGTCGTCGGCACGCGCGCGCAACTGGTCGATGTCGCGGCGGCGGTGGCGCGTCAGACGCAACGTCTGGCCGGCCGCCTCGCCCAGGGCGGCGGCCGCCTGCAACTGCACGCCTCGGCGCATCCGGAACGCCTGCGCGCAGCCCTGCCGCGCCTGCATCTGGGCCGGCTTGCAAGCCGGATCGCCTAGGATAGCTTGCGCCGCATGCCGGTATCG
>JAUYSD010000342.1 GCA_030696505.1 Sulfuritalea sp.
CTGCGCACAGGAGAAGGGCGGAGAGGCTGAGTGGGATTGCGAATCGTGTCTTCATCAGGGTTTCTCCTTGCTCGGTCGTCGGGGTTCGCCTTCCGGCTAATTCGGCGCAGCGCCCTTGATCAGGCCGATCACGCTCTTGCATGTCGCCTCGTCATTGTCGAAGTCGCCGTGCGTCGCGCTCTGGCTCTCGGCTCCGGGCGCAGCCCAGGCCCGCGCATTCGGTAGGTTCAGCGCCGCCATGGTTTGCTTCCAGTATTTCTCCATGCCCAGGAGCGGCGTGCGCTTGCCGCCCTCGAAGGATTCCGAGACCAGGTAGAGCAGCGAGCGCGTGTAGTAGAGGATGGGCTTGCAGCTCGGGTCGGCCTGCTCCTGCCGGTCGCCGAGGTGGAACTGGTTCAGTTGCTTGACCCAGCCCTTGCCGTCGCTTGGCGTCAGGCGCGGCAGCACGCAGCGGTTGAAGAGATCGACGGTGACCGCCGGCGCCATCAGGTTCAGGGTTTCGAAGTTCCAGCCCCGCCCGCACAGCCGATCGACGATATGGCTATGCACGATGGAACCGGCGGAATGGCCGATCAGGTGCAGCCGCACCGGCGAGCGGGAGAACACCGGCGAAGCCTTCGCCGCATCGTAGAGCAGGCGCCCGCCGCTGTTGGGTGCGGCGGAGATGGCGTCGGCGTTCTGCTTCATTTCGCCCCAGACCACGCTGCCCGGCCCGGCCAGCAGGCGTTCGACGCGCTGGTTCCAGAAGTGCTTGAGCTGGTCGCCGAGGCCAGCGGTGAGGCGCGGCTGGCCCGTGATCAGATCTTCGAGGCGGTTCTTCAAGGTGGACATCAGGTCGGTTTCCCACATCAGGAAGATCGGGAATATCTTCGCTTCGTAGAGCGCCGGAATCCAGGCGGCTGCGGTGGCGGCGGCATCATCCTCGCCGACCAGCCCGCCGTGGGCGTAGATCGCGATGTCTACCGCGGCGTTCGCCGGCACGCCCCAGTTCTTGCGCGCCGCGGCGAGTTGCGGGCCGACCAGCGCCGCGACGTCGCCGGGCTGGGTGCGGAAGCGCCCGCTGGCCGAAAGCCGCCCGTTGTTTTCCATGTCGATGATGAAGGGCGATATCTCGCGATCGCGCAGCACCCGATCGGTGGCCAGGCGCACTCTGCCGTGGTCGACGCGCAGCGAAACGGCGTCGGCGATTTCGAGGTGCTGCTCGGTGACTACGCCGAGTTGGGCCACCCAGCAGTCCATGGCATTGGCTATCCAGTCCTCGTAGCTCAGCACCGCGAGGCCGCCGCTGCCCCAGGATTCGCCCCAGGAGTTCTGGATGATGAAGCCCTCGCCGGTGTAGCCGACGATGACGAAGGCGTGGCCGCCGTCATCGGGCGCGGCTTGGCGCGGCGGGATCTGCCACCAGCCGCTGCGGGGCCTGGTCGCTCCCAGGCCCTCGTTCCAGCCGGCATGGCAGACCGCGCTGGCATAGAGGATGCCGACTTCGTTGAGCGCGACGTGCATGTCGGTGATCGAGCGCGATTCGACTCGGTAGTAGGCGCCCAGCGGCCGGGTCGCGGCGTCGAGCCACCAGTCGTCCGCGGCGCGTTTGGCGGCGGGCGGCATGTCGATGAACTGCCACAGCGCATCGCGGCAGACGCCGTGCTTGTACCAGCCTTTCATCGCCCCGCGCAGGCTGGAGCCGGTGTCCGCGGCGGCGCCGGGAAATTCGTCGTAGCGCCGCGCCATCGAGTAGATCATCCAGGGCGAGACCGGCTTGGCTTTCGGCTCGCGCCGGCGCTGCAGGTGGTGTACCACGCTGGCCAGCGCAAAGCCGGTGCAGGCGCTGCTGTCCTCCTGGTTGAGTACCGGCAGGGCGATCTGCGGCTTGAGAGTTGGCGCTGGCGCGACGGCGATCGACGGCTGGTAGGGCCGGTCGCGCAGGTCGAGGGCGTCGGGCACGACGCTGCGGCGGGGGAGCGGGGGCCTGGCGGCGGTCTTCTTCGGCATGGCGAGGGTCTCCTGGCGGTCGGCAGGGTGCTGCCGGTTAGGCGATTCGCATAAGCCGTGTATTGGACACCTAATGCCGACGGAATGCAAGAGGCTGCTGTTGCGCTGCAGCATGTTCGCGCGGCGGATCCGGTCCGGACGGCGCGACGAATGGCGATGCCCGCCTATTCGTGCTCTAATGCGCGGTTTCGTGCCGCCGCCTGCCGCCTGCCTCGTGGCTGCCCGCCGCCGCATTTGTTCATCGCCGACCATCCACGATCTTCCGCAATACCGACCGACCCCATGCTTTCCCCCACTCCAGACGCCATGAGCCGCGACGAAAAGCGTGCCGGCGTTTCCCTCGCTTCGATCTTCGCGCTGCGCATGCTCGGTTTGTTCCTGATCCTGCCGGTGTTCGCGATCCATGCCCAGACCATTCCCGGCGGCGACGACCTGACCCTGGTCGGCATTGCGCTGGGCGCATACGGCCTGACCCAGGCGATGTTCCAGATCCCCTTCGGCATGGCGGCCGACCACTTCGGGCGCAAGCGGGTGATCGTCTTGGGTCTGCTGCTGTTTGCCGTCGGATCGGCGGTCGCGGCCCTGGCGGGGGATATCTGGTGGACCATTTTCGGCCGGGTGCTGCAGGGCGCCGGGGCGATTTCGGCCGCCGTCACGGCGCTCGCCGCCGACCTGACGCGCGACCAGCATCGGACCAAGGTCATGGCCATGATCGGCTCGTCGATCGGGCTGGTGTTCGCCCTGTCACTGGTCGCCGCCCCGACGCTGTACGCCGCGATCGGCATGAGCGGGATTTTCTGGCTGACCGCGATCCTGGCCGTCGCCGCCATCGGCCTGGTCACCCATGTCGTGCCGCCGGCGCCGCCGCTGCCGCCCGGGCCCAAGCCGCCGTTTCGCGACGTGTTGTTCGACACGCAGTTGTTGCGGCTCAACTTCGGGATATTTACGCTGCACATGGTGCAGATGGCGATGTTCGTCGTGGTTCCCGGCCTGCTGATCCGCTACGGCGATCTGCCCCTGGCTTCGCACTGGAAGATCTACCTGCCGGCGGTGCTGGCCTCCTTCGTTCTGATGGTGCCGGCGATCATCGTTGCCGAGAAGCGCAACAAGGTGCAGGCGGTGTTCGTCACGGCGATCGGCCTGCTGCTCGCGACCTTGCTGGCGATGTGGCTGGGCAGCACGAGTTTCATGGTGATTGCGGGCGGCCTGCTGAGTTTCTTCGTCGCCTTCAATATCCTCGAAGCCATGCTGCCCTCACTGATTTCGCGCATCGCGCCGCCGAACGCCAAGGGTGCCGCGCTGGGGGTTTACAACACGACCCAGGCGCTCGGCCTGTTCGTCGGCGGCGCCATGGGCGGCTGGCTGGTGAAGAATTTCGACGCGGGCGCCGTGTTTATGGGTGGCGCCGCAATGGTCGCGCTCTGGCTGCTGGCGGCCGCCACCATGCCGCCGGTGCCGGTGCGCCGGACGGGCGCGACAGCGCCATCCGCGCATGGCATACTTGAAGCAAAAACCTGAGGAGGAATAGGCATGGCGTCAGTCAACAAGGTCATCATCGTCGGCAATCTGGGTGCCGATCCGGAAATGCGCTATTTGCCGAGCGGAGAAGCGGTCGCCAACTTGCGCGTGGCCACCACGGATTCGTGGAAGGACAAGGACGGCAACAAGCAGGAAGCGACCGAATGGCATCGCGTCAGTTTTTTCGGCAGGCAGGCCGAAGTGTGCGGTCAGTACCTGAAGAAAGGATCGCAGATCTATGTCGAGGGCTCGATCCGCACCCGCAAGTGGCAGGACAAGGAGGGCCAGGATCGCTATACCACTGAAATTCGTGGCGACCGCATGCAGATGCTCGGCGGCCGTCAGGGCATGGGCGATGCGCCGCCGCGCGACAGCGCCAGCGCGGCGGCCGGTGGCGGCAGTCGTCCGGCAGCGGCGCCGCAGCCGGCCGGCGGCAGCTTCAATGATTTCGAGGACGACATTCCGTTCTGACCCGGGCTGCTGCGCACCGGGCGTTCAGGGGTTCTTGTTCGGCGCCCGCGGCAAGGCTCTTGCCTCCCGCACCAACTCGCCGCAATCGCTGTCCTTGCCCGGACCGGCATCGATCAGGGGGATCAGCGTCAGCAGGGGATTGACCAGGCCGAGCGCAACCGCGCCGAGGGCACGCACGGCAACACGCCCCTTGTCGACCGATACCGCCGGTTTGGCAAAGCTGCCGCGCAGGTAGATCGGGCTGCGCAAGGCCACCGGGCTGGTGTATTTGGTTTTCTGGTTGAGCGTCAGATTGAGTTTTTCCTCGCCCAGATCGATGCTGCCGGTGCCGGCGATGGTGGTCACCTCGGTGTCGAAGATCAGTGCGTTGGCCTGCATGTTGCCTTGTTTGACGTCGAAGCCGGCCACCGCGCAACGCAGGGTGACGAGTCGATCGCCGGTCACGCTCAGCTCGAGTATTTCCCAGAGGTGAAGGCCGGCTTTTTCCATCATCATTTTGCTGACCTTGCCGCCGGCGACGACGAGATCGACCTTGCCCGCGGAACTCGCCAGCATTTGTCGCACCGAACTGCCCGTGCCCCTCAGGTCGAAGTCGCCGTTGAGCTGGCCGATGCTGGCCTTGCCCAGTGCGGAGCTCGGGAACAGCTGGCCCAGCAGAATTTTTCTGGCCTTGATCCTGGCCTGGGCCTGGATCGGCTCGCTGCGTCCGTCCAGTGAAATCACGGCATTCAGCTGGCCGCCGGCGACGCCGAAATCCAAGGGATCGAGCTTCAGCACGGAATCGCGCAGGCTCAGATGGGTCACCAGGTCTTCCAGCGGTAATTCCTTGGCGTGGCGGAAGGTCTTGGCTTTCAGCGTCACCTCGGCATCGACGCTATTCCAGCGATCGGTGTTGAACGGTATGTTGGGCAGCACGCGCGCCAGCACCGGCGTCGGCGCGGCCGTAGGCACGGGCGCGGGTGCCGCCTGCTTGGCGGCTTGCACGCTGCCGGGCCGGGCGCCGATCAGCGGGCCCAGGTCGGCGATATCGAGGACCTTGGACACCAGGTCGGCTTTCATTGCCGGGCGCTTGCCGCCGGTGTCAACCTGGAGCGACCCGGCGATGTCGCTGCCGCCGATGCGGCCCGAGAATTTATCGTAGCGCCAGCTATTCGTCTGGTGCAGCAGGTGCCCTTCGGTGGCGTAGGCGCGGGTTTCGGGAAAGGCGATGCCGAGCAGCGGGAAAAGCTGAGCCAGGCTGTCGCCGCGAATGGCGAGGCGCATGTCCACCGCGGAGAACTTCAGCAGGCTGGTAATCGTGCCGGCGGCCTTGACGGCGGTATGTCCGACGCTGAACTCGGTTTGCAGCGGATAGGGCGTGGCTTCGTCGCGCAGGCCGAGCACCGGCCCGCCTTTGCCGCTGCCCTTGAGCCGCATGCCCTGGTACTGCCCTTGCGCGCTGAAGCTGACTCCGGCGGCATCCGCCTGGCTGCTTGAGGTCGACAGTTCGGCGCGGATGCTGGTCTTCTGCCCGACATCGTCGTAGCCGAGCCGGCCCTGGTCGAGGGTCAGGCGGTCGATGCGGATGCGCGCTTCCTCATCCTGCTGATCCAGGTCCAACAACCAGTTGCGGCGACCGTCGCCGGCTTGTTCGAGGAAAACGACGGGGTGTTCGAGACGCACTTCGGGCAGCACGATGTTGCGCGTCAGCAACTGCGGCAGGTGGATAGTGACGTCCACCGCATCGGCGGTGACCATCTGCTTTTCCTTGGCCCAGGGCGGATTGGCGAAGCTCACCGCAGCGGCGCGAATGTGCGGCGAGGGCCAGCCCAATTTCACGGTCAGATCGCCGTTGATCGCCAGCACGCGACCGGTGCGTTCCGTGGTCATGCGCTCGATCGGAGCGCGCAACCAGTTCCAGCCGAACACGGCGATGAACAATACCGCCAGAGCGACAGGCGCCAGCAGAATTCCGGCTATCCATTTGAGCGAACGTGGCAGTGTCATGGCGGTCTGGCGAGTG
The DNA here is from genome assembly GCA_030696505.1 of Sulfuritalea sp. Lineage (GTDB taxonomy): Bacteria > Pseudomonadota > Gammaproteobacteria > Burkholderiales > Rhodocyclaceae > Sulfuritalea. The sequence continues at coordinate 5,981 of JAUYSD010000342.1, forward strand.
AAGCGGAATACCTGCCGCTAGCGCGAGGCAGGAACGTCCGTCGACTATGCATGGCCGGGAATCGCGGCTCTGTACGACAGCGTACATACGCCGGCTTGCACCGCGATCGAGAGTTGAGCCGCATTGCGCAGCGGCAGTCAGGTCAAATGGGCTGTCTATAATGTTTTGACCCAGCCACATTGAGCGAACATGCCCGAGAGACTGAAACACCTTTCCTGGCGCGACATCGTATTTGTCGCGCTGCCGTCACTGTTGCTGGCCGTCGGGGCGTTCTGGCTGGCGGCGCAGTTCATCAAGCCGGCGCCGCCCGCGCAATTCATCGTCAGCACCGGCGGCGAGGGCGGGGCCTACCAGCTGTTTGCCGCGCGCTACAAGGATGTGCTGGCGCGCCACGAGATTGCGCTGGTGGAAAAGCCTTCCGCCGGTTCGATCGAGAACCTGAAGCGCCTGCGCGACCCGGCGTTCGCGGTCGATGCCGCCTTCATCCAGGGCGGCACGGCGCGGCCGGGCGAAAATGATGAACTGGTTTCGCTGGGCGATTTCTATCATGAGCCGCTGTGGATTTTCGGCCGTGAGGCGGCTTTGCGCGGCGGCGACAAGATCCTCGATCTCAAGGGCAAGCGGGTGGCCGTCGGCGGCGCCGGCAGCGGCACCCAGCATCTCGCCATGGAACTTCTGGCGGCCAACGGCATCGACGCAAAGAACACCAAGCTGATCGAAGAGGGCGGGCTGGATCTGGTCGAGCGTCTGCAGAAAAACGAAATCGATGCCGTGTTCGTGGTCGGGCCGACGCAGTCCTCGCTGGTCTGGTCGCTGCTTTATACGCCGGGCGTGCGCCTGATGAGCCTGGCCCATGCCGAGGCCTATACGCGGCGCTTTCCCTATTTGGCGCGATTGGTGCTGCCGCGCGGTGCGATCGATCTGACGCAGGAAATTCCACCGCGCGACATCCAGCTGGTTTCGCCGATGACGACCCTGTTGGTGCGCGAGGACACGCATCCGGCCCTGGTCGGGCTGCTGATGCAGGTGGCGAGCGAAGTCCATGGCGAGCCCGGCGTGTTCCAGAAGCCTGGCGAGTTCCCGCGCGTCGGGCACAGCGATTTTACGCAGTCGAAGGAAGCCGCGCGTTACTACACGTCCGGCAAGCCTTTCCTGCAGCGCTACATGCCGTTCTGGGCGGCGACTCTGATCGACCGCATGGTGGTGATGCTGGTGCCGCTGCTTGCGGTGCTGTTTCCGTTGTTCAAGTTCGCGCCGCAGCTGTATGGCTGGCGGGTGCGTTCGCGCATCTACCGGCGCTACGGCGAACTGAAGTTCCTCGAAAACGAGGTCAATGAAAATCCCGCCGCGCACACTCGGGCGGAATGGCTGGAGAAGCTCGACCGCATCGAGTCCGATGCCAGCCACATACGCACGCCGCTGACCTTTTCCGACATGCTCTACACCTTGCGCGTGCATATCGACCTGGTGCGCGACATGATCCTGCGTCGCACGCCGGGCTGAATCGCCGCAGCGTCAGCGCCAACTCTTGATTCAGAGTTGGCGGATCTTCTCCATCAGCGCCGTGGTCGAGCGCTCGTGGATGAAGGGGATCGAATGCACGCTGCCGCCCCAGTCGCTGACCTCGCGGTAGCCGACGATTTTTTCCACGGGCCAGTCGCCGCCCTTAACCAGTACGTCCGGCCGGCAATCGAGGATACGGGCCAGCGGCGTGTCCTCGTCGAACCAGGTCACCAGGGACACGCACTCCAGCGCAGCCAGCAGCGCCATGCGGTCGGCCAGCGGATTGACCGGGCGGTCGTCGCCCTTGCCCAGGCGCTTGACCGAGGCGTCCGAGTTGGCGGCGACGATCAGGGTGGCGCCGAGACTGCGGGCCTGCGCCAGGTAGGTGACATGGCCGCGATGCAGGATGTCGAAGCAGCCGTTGGTGAACACCAGCGGTCGCGGCAGCAGCGCGATGCGCTGCGCCAGGTCGGCCGGTGCGGCGATCTTGGCCTCGAAGGCCGGCGGCATATACCTCAAGCGCAGCGCTGCCTAATTCTTCGGCGCCGGCCGGGCATCCTGCCTGCCGGTCACCGCGCTGTCGATCGCCCGCGCCTGCTCGGGGCTGATGATCTCGAACACGCGTATCACTTTTTGCACGCCGCCCGTGGTGCGGGCGATCTCCACCGCCGCATCGGCTTCGGCCTGGGTGACCAGGCCGAGCAGGAACACCACGCCGGCTTCGGTCACCACCTTGACGTGGTTGGGTGAAAACCTGTTGGCATCGACGAAGCGCGCCTTGACCTTGGAGGTGATGTAGGAATCGTTGCTGCGCCCGCCGAAGCTGGCTGGACCGGCGATGGCCAGTTCGTTGGTGATCGCCTTGACGTTGGGCACGCCGGCAGCCAGTTTCTCGACGTCGGCCTTCATCACCTCGGTCGGCACTTCGCCGGTCAGCAGCAGCATGCGGTTGTAGCTCGTGACGTTGACATGGACCTTGTCGCCGTGCGTTTCGCTGATGCGGTTGGCGGCGCGGATTTCCATGCCCTGGTCGGAAATGAAGGTTTCCGAATTGCGGCGGTCGGTGAGCATCAGGGCGCCGGTGCCGACGCCGACCGCGGCGGCGCCGAAACAGCCGGCGAGCACCGGCACGGACAAGGTCAGTGCAGCGAGGTTGCGCAGTCTTGCGCCGATCTTGATTCGAAAGTTCATGGTGTTTCTCCCAGTATCAAGGCGTCTATGCCGTCGCACAGGCAGTGGATGGTGAGCAAGTGTATTTCCTGGATGCGGGCCGTGCGTTCGGCCGGCACGCACAGGTGGATGTCGTCGGCACCGAGCAGCGCGGCGATCTTGCCGCCCTGCTTGCCGGTCAGTGCCACCACCCCGACGCTGCGGGCATGGGCGGCGTGGATGGCTTCGATGACGTTGGGCGAATTGCCCGAGGTCGAGATTGCCAGTAGCAGGTCGCCCGGCCGGCCCAGCGCCTGCACCTGTTTGGCGAAGACATCCTCGTAGCGGTAATCGTTGGCAATCGAGGTCAGCGTCGAGGTGTCGGTGGTCAGCGCAATCGCCGCCAGCGGCGGACGTTCCTTCTCGAAGCGGTTCACCAGTTCGGCCGCGAAGTGCTGCGAATCGGCGGCCGAACCGCCGTTGCCGCAGGCCATCACCTTGCCGCCGTCCTGGAGGCAGGCGGCCATGCGGCGCGCGGCGGCTTCGATGGGTGCGGCCATGGCGGCCAGCGCGGCAAGCTTGGCCTGGGCGCTGTCATTGAATTGCTGCTGTATGCGATCGGCAAGTGACATGAACGGTTCTTTGCGTGCAGTAGGTAGGGGTGGTCGGGAATAGCCGCGTCCTGTGCCGGGTTGCGGCGCGACGAGGCTGCCAAAAGGCTGCCTAGAGTACAACAAATACTTCGATCAGCATCCGCTGCCAAGGGTTCCGGTGCTCGCGCAATTTTGCGATGCGCGCATCCACCGCCTCGCCGCGATCCATTGCCGCGGCCACGGCACGGTTTTCGGCGCGCGGCAGGTAGCCGAGCTTCTGTCCGCGCCACTCGATGCGCACTGCGTTGGCGTCATGCGGATTGCCGGCTTCGCGTATCAGCGTCAGGCGGTCGCCCTCGCGCATTTCGTGCCACAGCGACTTGCCTGCATGGTATTGAAAGCCGGCCAGGGGCGAGCTTTGCACCAGGATGCGGACCTCGCTGGCCAGGACGGCCAGGTTTAGCGCCAGGCCAAGACTGAGCGGCAGGAGGAACCTAGTCAGCCGAAAACGCATTGCGCAGCCATTCGATGTTTTTTGTTTCGAGACCGTCGAGCAGCATACAGTCGAAACGGCAGGGCGTTTCGCCGTGGCGCAGCAGCCAGTGCCGCGCGGCGAGGATCAGGCGCGCCTGCTTGGTGGCGGTGATGCTGGCGGCGGCGCCGCCGAAATCGCCGCGGCTGCGCAGCCGCACCTCGACAAACACCGTGGTCCTGCCATCGCGGCAGATCAGGTCGATCTCGCCGCCCTTGACGCGGAAGTTGCGCGCGATCACGGCGAGGCCGCGCTGCGCAAGGTAATCGGCCGCCAGTTGCTCGGCCGCGGCGCCGCGGGCTTGCCGTGTGCTCAGCGGGCCGCTGGGGGCTCTAGGCTCTAGAATGCCGGACATGGAAAATGCATTGTATGTCGTCGCCACGCCGATCGGAAATCTGGGGGACATCAGCCTGCGCGCACTGGAAACCCTGCGCGGCGTCGATCTGGTGGCCTGCGAGGACACACGGCATGCGCGCCAGTTGCTCGATCACCATGGCATCAAGGTGCCGACGCTGGCTCTGCACCAGCACAACGAGAACCAGGCGGCGGAAAAGCTGGTCCGGCTGCTGGGCGACGGCCGGCGCGTGGCGCTGGTGTCGGATGCCGGCACGCCCGGCGTCTCCGACCCGGGCGCGCGGGCAGTGGCGGCGGTGCGCGCCGCCGGCTTCCGGGTGATCCCGCTGCCGGGGCCCAATGCGGCGATCACCGCGCTGTCGGCGGCCGGCCTTGCCGATCCGCGCTTTCTGTTCGTCGGTTTCCTGCCGGCAAAAGTTGGCGCTCGCAGGACGGCGATTCAGGAACTTGCCGACGTCGATGCGGCGCTGGTGTTCTACGAGGCGCCGCATCGGGTCATGGAAACGGTGGCCGATCTGGTCGCGTTGCTGGAACCGCAGCGCACGCTGGTCATCGCCCGCGAATTGACCAAGCTGTTCGAACAGATCGCCAGCATGCCGCTGGCGCAGGCGTCGGCCTGGCTTGCAGCCGACGCCAATCACCAGCGCGGCGAATTCGTGCTGGTGGTCTCGGCGCCGCTGCCGCGCGAGGGCATGGACGCCGAAACCGAGCGCGTGCTGGCCGCCTTGCTGGCCGAACTGCCGGTCAAGCAGGCGGCCAAGCTTGCCGCCGAAATCACCGGCCAGCCGAAGAACGCGCTCTACGCGCGGGCGCTGGAGCTGAAGGCTCGGCCTTTATAATCCACCCATGCAAACACTGACCATCACTCGCCCCGACGACTGGCATTTGCACCTGCGCGACGGCGCGGCGTTGGCCGCCGTGCTGCCCGACACCGCGCGCCGCTTCGCCCGTGCCATCGTCATGCCCAACCTGAAGCCGCCGGTGACCACGGTGGCATTGGCCGCAGCATACCGCGAGCGGATTATCGCGGCACTGCCGGCTGGGATGAATTTCACCCCGCTGATGACGCTGTACCTGACCGACAACATGCCGGCGGCCGAAATCGATACCGTCAAGGCTAGCGGCTTCGTCCATGCCATCAAGCTCTATCCGGCCGGCGCCACGACCAATTCCGATGCCGGCGTCAGCGACCTGAAGAAATGCGCGGCGACCCTGGCGCGCATGGAACAGCTCGGCGTGCCGCTGCTGGTGCATGGCGAAGTCACCGACCCGGCCGTCGACATCTTCGATCGCGAGGCGGTGTTCATCGACACCGTGCTGGCGCCGCTGCTGCGCGACTTCCCGGCGCTGAAAGTGGTGCTCGAACACATCACGACCCGCGACGGCATCGAGTTCGTGCGCGACAGCGGCGCCAATGTGGCGGGCACGCTGACCGCCCATCACCTGCTGCTCAATCGCAATGCGATCTTTGCCGGCGGCATACGGCCGCACAATTACTGCCTGCCGGTGCTGAAGCGCGAGAGCCACCGTCAGGCGCTCGTCGCCGCGGCGATCTCGGGCAATCCGAAGTTCTTCCTCGGCACCGATTCGGCGCCGCATGGGCAAAGCACCAAGGAGGCGGCCTGCGGCTGCGCCGGCTGCTACACCGCCAATGCCGGCATAGAACTGTATGCCGAAGCCTTCGAGGCGGTCGGCGCGCTGGACAAACTGGAACGCTTCGCCAGTTTCTATGGTGCCGATTACTACGGTCTGCCGCGCAATACGGACCGGATCGCCCTGTTGCGCGAGGCCACGGCGGTGCCGGCGAGCCTGGCCTACCTCGATGGCGACCGGCTGGTGCCCTTGCGCGCAGGCGAGTCGGTAGCCTGGCGCCTGGCCTGATTCGCCGCGTCGGGCCGTGAATCCGCACGGCGCAGGGCTGCATCCGCTGTCGGCATTTCTGCAGCCTTGGTTCGCGGACGGCGTGCCCGACCAGCCCCGGCTCAATGCCATGGCCCGCGAGCGCGGGCTGGTGACGGGCAACGGCGCTGCCTTGCGCTTCGTCGAGCCGTCGGGCGGCGCGCAGGGATACGAGGAGCGGGCTTACCTCGCCGGCGAGATCGAGACGCGGCCCGACAACCGCCATGACTTGTTCAATGCGCTGATCTGGCTGGCTTTCCCGTTGAGCAAGGCGGCGCTCAATCGGCGCCATTTTCTTGCGCTGCGCGACTTGCGCCGACAGCAGAGCCGCGCGCGCGGCCCGCTGCGCGATGCGCTGACCCAGTTCGACGAGTGCGGCGTGATCGTTGCCGGGACCGCGCCCGGACTGTGGCAGGGTTTGTGCGCGCATTGCTGGCGCGAGGTCTTTGTCGACCGGCGTGCGGAACTGATGCGCAGCACGCGCTTCCTGGTCTTCGGCCATGCCAGTCACGACGCATTGGCGGCGCCCTTTGTCGGCCTGTGCGGCAAGGCGCTGTTCGTCGAGGTCGACGCGGCATGGCTGGAAATGCCGGAAACGGCGGCGCTGGCCTTGCTCGACGGGCGCCTGGCGAAGCTGTTCGACTGCGGCAGTTTTTCGCCGCGCGGCTGGCAGCCGCTACCCCTGCTCGGCATACCCGGCGCCACGACTCAGAATCAGCGGGCCGATTACTACGATGACACGCGGCAGTTCCGCCCGGCGCGTACAATGCGCCCGGGAAGTTCGCCAGGCAACCGCTGAACATGAAAGTGTTTGGAGGAAAGTCCGGGCCCCACAGGGCGGAATGCCGGCTAACGGCCGGGCGCTATAAGTCGGGCGGTGCAAGCCGCCGGACCCAAGGCGACAGACAGTGCAACAGAAAGATACCGCCGATGGCCTGACTTTGACGCCGCAAGGCGACAAAGTCCCCCTTCCGAAAGGGAGGGTGGTTCCTCCTCAGGAGGGGCGGGATCAGGTAAGGGTGAAATGGTGGCGCACCGCAAGGTGCGTCAAGGCCGCGCAAGCGACCTTGGGGTAAGAGCCCACCGCGTTTCTGGCAACAGAAACGGCACGGCAAACCTCATTCGGGGCAAGGCCAAATAGGGGAGCATTGGCGTGGCCCGCGTCGCTCCCGGGTAGGCTGCTAGAGGCCGTCGGTAACGGCGGTCCCAGAGGAATGGTTGCCCACGACAGAACCCGGCTTATCGGCGGACTTCCCACCTTCGATTCGCCTGGGCCTTCCCGCTCTGTAACCTAGGTCACCGAGTTCTCCCGGCCTTGCGCCTAGCATGTGCGCAGCATCACTTTGCCAGTCCAACTACCAGGAGATCCGCATGTCCATGTTTGTCCAGAAATCCATCCAGATCATCGCTTCCGGCCTGATCGCCCTGTCCCTTTCCGCCAGCGCCGCCGCTGCCGACAAAACCCTCTACGAGCGTCTTGGCGGCATGCCGGCACTGCAGGCCGTGGTCGGCGAGTTGTGGCACGTGGTTGCCGCCGATGCGCGTATCAACGGTCGTTTCAAGCACACCAAGCCGGAAGCCTTCGGCGGCCAGTTGGTCGACTTCCTTTGCCAGGGCGCCGGCGGCCCCTGCCAGTACAAGGGCAAGGACATGAAAGCCGCGCATACCGGCATGAAGCTCACCGACGCGGAATTCAACGCGCTGGCCGAGGACACGACCAAGGCACTGAACAAGTTCAAGGTCCCGGCCAAGGAGCAGGGTGAAGTCATCGGCATGCTCGCCAGCCTCAAGGGCGACGTGGTCAATCGTTGAACTGAAATTGATCTTGGCGAGCGGACGCGCGCAGAATGATGCGTCCGCCGCTGTCCCGGGTCGGCCCGGTGATGACTGGAGGGGAGGAACCCATGCCGAAAATCCTGCCGCTGGTTTTTTCTATCGCTGCGCTGCTTGCGGCACCTGCCGCGCAGGCCCTGACCGACCGCGAACACCTCGTCAAGTGGTGCACCGGTACCTCGTCAGTTGCCGCCGGGCGTTGCATCGGCTACCTGTTGGCGGCCGAAGACGCACTCTCCGCCGACAGCGTCGAGGGAGTGCGCGCCTGCCTGCCGCGTGATACCGGCCTGCAGCAGCAGCACAAAATCGTCGTCGATTGGCTTGAAGCCAATCCCGATGCCGAGTCCGGCACTGCGCTGGGACTGGTTGCCCGCGCCTATGCGCAGCACTTTCCCTGCAGCAAGTAGTTGGGCCAAGCTGAACAACTTGCGGAGCAACAAAACCATGGGTTTACCTGCCTTTGCTTTGCTGGTCGGTATCGCTGCGTCCGTTGCCGGCTGCGCGGTTCAGCCGCAGCCGCGGCCGGCGCAGGTCTACGGCTGCGAAGATGGCCGTGAGTTTGCGCTGAGCATTTCATCCTCGGGTGAAACGGCGGACATCGAAATTGCGCGCATGCATTTCGGTCTTGTCGCCGATGCCCCGGCCGGGCCCGGCGAGAAGTTCAGCTGCAGCATGCTGACCCTGTGGCGCCAGGGAGAAGTGGCGCGCGTCGATATGGACGGCGCGCCGCAATTCCGCAATTGCCGCGCGAAACGCTGAAAGTTGCCGTTGGCGCTGCGGCGCCGCGGGGTTTCAGCGGATCAGCAGCACCGGTATTTTCGCCCGGTGCACCACTTTCATCGCCACCGAGCCGAGCAGCGTGCCGGTGAGTCCGCTGTTGCCGTGGGTGCCGATCAGGATCTGGCTGCAGCCGTGGCTGTCGGCAAATTCCGTGATGGCCGATGCCGGGTCGCCCACCATGACGTGCAACTCGGGCGCCAGGCCGGCCGCGGTCAGCCGGTCGCGTGCCGCGGCGAGCGCCGCCATGCCGGTTTCGAGGTGAAACTCGCGCAGCGTGTCGGCATCGATGAAGCGGCCGATATCGTTGGGCAGCGTCACCTGGACGTTGATCAGCAGGATCTGCGGCGGCTCGCGACAATCCGCGGCGTGCTTGATGATCCAGTCAATCGAGTGCAACGCGATCTCGGAGCCGTCGATCGGTACCAGCCATTTTTGGGTCATGATTTCTTGTCCTCGGTGGTGAGTTCGACAGCGGCGCGCGGCGTGGCGCGCAGCGACAGCCATTTGCCGATGGCGACCACCAGCGCGGCGCCGATCATGGCCGCAATCGTCTTGACATAGGGTATGCCGTCGAGCAGCCCGGCCGGCAGGGCCGGATCGGAAACCATCATGCCGCCGCCGATCCAGCCGAGCAGGGCGCCGCCCGCGGTGATCACGATCGGATAGCGGTCCATCAGTTTCAGCACCAGCTGGCTGCCCCAGACCACGATCGGGATCGAGACCAGGATACCGAATACCACCAGCAGCATGCTGCCGTTGGCGGCGCCGGCCACGGCGATGACGTTGTCCAGGCTCATCACCGCGTCGGCGACGATGATGGTCTTGATCGCGCCGGCCAGCGAGGTCGATGCGGCGACCTCGCCATGCCCTTCATCTTCGGGCAGCAACAGCTTGACGCCGATCCAGAACAGCAGCAGGGCGCCGACGATCTTGAGCCAGGGCACCGCCAGCAGTTGCAGGGCGAAGAAGATCAGCACGATGCGCAGACCGATGGCGCCCACGACGCCCCAGAAAATGCCCTTTTTGCGCTGCTCGTGGGGCAGCTTGCGACAGGCCAGCGCGATGACTACGGCATTATCGCCGCCGAGCAGGATGTCGATCAGGATTATTTGCAGTACGGCGATCCAGAATGCGGCAGTCGAAATGTCGAGCATGGAGGTGGGTAGGTGGTTATGCGGGGATGGGCGCGGCCGACAGTTTAGCGTTTGCGACGGGTTTTTTCCGGCAACGGCGGGTTTCTGTCGAGATCGAGCGCCAACTTGATGCCGAAGCGGCCGGCGGTGCCGCGCAGATGCTCCTGTGCACAGCGGCGCGCCGCTTCGGCGTCGCCGCGCGAAATGGCGTCGAACAGGGCGCGATGCTCGTTCTGGGCTTCGTGCGGGTGAGCCAGTTCGCGGCGTGTGCCCTGCCAAGAGAGCTTGCGCGAATCGGAAAAATGGCGCCCGAGAAATTCCACCAACTGGCTGACGTAGGCATTGTGCGTCGCCCTGGCCAGCGCGATGTGAAAATTGTCGTCCGCTTCCGTTCCGTCGCGGCCGGCGGTCATTGCTTCGTCCATCGCTTGCAGATGTTCGGCCATTGTATTCAGGTCATTTTGATCGCGGCGCTGCGCCGCCAACTCGGCCACGGCGCCTTCGACCATGGCACGCAGTTCGAAGATGTCGCGCAGTTCGTCGAGTTCCGGTCCTGCGCCCTGCCAGAAGCGCAGGTTGATGGTTTTGGGCGCCTCGACGACAAAGGCTCCCGAGCCCTGACGGGTTTCGATCAGGCCATCGGCCTTGAGCCGCGCAATCGCCTCGCGCACCACGGCGCGACTGACGCCAAAGGCGTCGCCCAGCGCTTTTTCGGTCGGCAGCCGGTCTCCCGGTTTCAGCTCAGCGCGTGCGATACGGCGTTGCAGATCACCGGAAACCTCTTCGGAAAGGCGCAAGGGCCGAGCGATGCGGCTTAGTTCGGTGCCCGGTTCCGCAGTTTTCGGGGGTGTGGTCGGCATGGATAAATATTAATAGTTGTCCTATTGTCAGACAAATTCTGTTTCTGGTAAAGTGCCTTCGTCAGTCGCAGCACCGATGGTTCAAAAACAGGATCGCAGATCGCCGTGGCAATAGCCCGGCGATTGCCAAATCTCAAATTATCCCAGGAGGAGACTATGTCCGACACCAAGCAGACCGAGCAAAAACCGTCCCGCCGCAAGTTCCTTGCTGCTGCCGCCACCGGCACAGTGGGTGCCGTCGCAGCGGGTTTTCCGATGATCGCCGCGGCCCAGGCCGGGCCGATCAGCATGCGTTGGCAGAGCACCTGGCCGGCCAAGGACATTTTTCACGAATACGCGCTGGACTTCGCCAAGAAGGTCAACGACATGACCGGTGGCGACCTCAAGATCGAAGTGCTGCCGGCCGGTGCGGTCGTTCCCGCCTTCGGTCTGCTGGAAGCCGTGTCGAAGGGCACACTGGACGGCGGCCACGGCGTGCTGGGCTACCACTACGGCAAGCAGAACGCGCTGGCGCTGTGGAACTCCGGCCCGGCCTTCGGCATGGACGCCAACATGCTGCTGGCCTGGCATAAGTATGGCGGCGGCGCCGAGCTGCTGGCCAAGCTTTATGCGTCGATCGGCATCACCACGGTGCAGTCCTTCCTCTACGGCCCTATGGCGACGCAGCCCCTGGGCTGGTTCAAGAAGCCGGTCACCAAGCCGGAAGACTTCAAGGGCCTCAAGTTCCGCACCAACGGCCTGGCCATCGATTTGTTCACGGCCATGGGCGCGGCGGTGAACGCGCTGCCCGGCGGCGAGATCGTGCCGGCCATGGATCGCGGCCTGCTCGACGCGGCCGAGTTCAACAACGCCACCTCGGACCGCCTGCTCGGCTTCGCCGACGTGTCGAAGGTTTGCATGTTGCAGAGCTACCACCAGAGTGCAGAAACCTTCGAGATCATGTTCAACAAGCCGAAGTACGATGCTTTGCCGGCGAAAATGAGGGCGATCATCGCCGGTGCGGTGGAAGCGGCGTCTGCCGACATGTCGTGGAAGGCGATCGATCGCTATTCGAAGGACTACATCGAGCTCCAGACCAAGGACAAGGTCAAGTTCTACAAGACCCCGGATGCGGTGCTGCAGAAACAGCTCACTTTGTGGTCGGACATCATGGCCAAGAAGTCGGCGGAGAATCCCCTGTTCAAGGAAATCGCCGCATCGCAGAGGGCCTTCGCCGAGCGCGCGGTGAAATGGGACCAGGACACCTATGTCAGCCGTCGTATGGCGGTGAGCCATTTCTTCGGAGGCAAAAAGGCGGCAGCTGCGCCCAAGAAGAAGGGTTGAGAGAGAAGGGTTGATAAGTCCCCGTACCATGATCATCCATCAACCATCCGGACGGGCTCCGGGTGGTTGATTTTTTTCAGCAGGCAAAGTTATGCAAATGCAGAAAATTCTGCTGACCATCGACCGGATCAGCACCTTCATCGGCCAGGCGTTTTCGTGGCTGATCGTTTCGCTTACCTTCATGATTACCTGGGAGGTGGTCTCGCGTTATGCCTTCGACAACCCGCATCCCTGGGCCTTCGACGTCATGATCATGATGTACGGCACCGTGTTCATGATGGCCGGCGCCTATACCCTGTCCAAGAACGGCCATGTGCGCGGCGACGTGCTTTACGGATTCTTTTCGCCGCGGGTCCAGGCCAGCCTGGATCTGCTGCTGTACTTCCTGTTCTTCATACCCGGCGTATTCGCCCTGGCCTGGGCCGGCTACAACTTCGCCGGCGACGCCTGGGCCATCAACGAGCATTCGAACGTCACCGCCGACGGCCCGCCGGTCTACCCGTTCAAGACCATTCTTCCGGTGGCCGGTGCTTTCCTGCTGCTGCAGGGTGTGGTCGAGATCATCCGCTGCGTCATCTGCATCCGTGACGGCGAGTGGCCGTCGCGCGAGCAGGACGTCGAGGAAGTCGACGTCAAGAAACTCAAGGAAATGGTGCACGTCAAGGATGAGGACATCGCCGCCCTCGACAAATTCGTGGTTGCCCAGGAGCATGAGCAACAGGCGCATGCGGGAGCAGCCAAATGAAGATCAGGAAGGAACTCTGGTTCGGTTTCTCGCTGATGGCGGTGATTCTGACCGTCACCGTGATCTTCATGCCCTGGAGCAACATGCAGAACGGCCATATCGGCCTGCTGATGCTCTCTCTGGTCGTGGTCGCCATCATGCTCGGCTTTCCGACCGCCTTCACGCTGATGGGCATGGGGATGTTCTTCGCCTGGCTGGCTTATCGCAGCGGCAATCCAGACCTTGCCGTGAGGCAGACGCTGGACCTGATGGTGCAGCGCGCGTATTCGGTGATGTCCAACGACGTGCTGATATCGATTCCGCTGTTTGTCTTCATGGGCTACCTGGTCGAGCGCGCCAACCTGATTTCCAGGCTGTTCCGCGCCCTGGAACTCGCGCTGGCGCGCCTGCCTGGCGCGCTGGCCGTGGCGACGCTGGTGACTTGCGCGATCTTTGCCACGGCCACCGGCATCGTCGGTGCCGTGGTGACCCTGATGGGCCTGCTGGCCTTGCCGGCCATGCTCAAGTCGGGCTATGACGTGCGTCTTTCGGCCGGCGTGATCACCGCCGGCGGCTGCCTCGGCATCCTGATCCCACCTTCGGTGTTGCTGATCGTCTATGGCGCCACCGCGGGCGTCTCGGTGGTTCAGCTTTACGCCGGCGCCTTCTTCCCGGGCATCATGCTGGCCGGCCTCTATATTGGTTACGTGATCATCGTTGCCAAGTGGAAGCCCCACTTGGCGCCGCCACTGCCGATGGAAGAGCGGCACGTCGACCTGCCGGCGGCCAACGAAAAGATCCGCGAGGCGATCAGCCACCGGGTTCTGCCGGGCCTGATCGGCGCCCTGAAGGGCTCGCGCAACCTGGGCATCAATACTGGCGTGATTGCGAAGCAGGGATTCATCGCTCTGTTGCCGGCAATGGCGCTGGTACTGTTCCTGGGCTTCACCTGGCATCTGGCGACCAAGCCCGTGGTCACGAACGAAGCCGCAGGCCTGGTCGAAATGGGCGGCGGCATCGCCGAAGAGGTGGCCGAGGGGGCTCCCGGCGGGCTCGATGAGCCAAAGGAAGAAGGCGGCCTGGCCGAACCCAAGGAAGAGGGCGACGATCTCAAGGAGCCGCCTGCCGATGACGAACTCAAGGAACCCCCTGCGGACGGCGTCAAGGAACCGCCGGCCGCCAGTGAGGTAGCGGGAACTGCCGCTGAACCCCCTGTCGCCAAATCGGCCGTCAGGTCCGCTGCGCCAGCAGAGGTCGCCGTGCCGCCAGCGCCAACTCCTGAAGCCGCGGAGCGTCGGCCGATTCCCCTCTGGTACTGGATCGTGCTCGGCGTCAGCGTCACCAGTGCGCTGGGCTTCTATGCCATCTTTACCTT
>JAUYSD010000158.1 GCA_030696505.1 Sulfuritalea sp.
CATTGGTCACGGCCACGCCGACGCCGTGCAGGCCGCCGGAAAAGGCGTAGGCGGAATTGCCGGAGCTCTTGTCGAACTTGCCGCCGGCATGCAGCCGGGTGAAGGCCAGCACCACCACGGGAACTTTCTCGTCGGGATGGAGGCCGACCGGAATGCCGCGGCCGTCGTCGGTGACCGTGATCGAGCCGTCCAGGTGCAGCAGCACATGCAGGTTTTTGGCGTGGCCGCCGAGCGCTTCGTCGGCCGAGTTGTCGATGACTTCCTGGATGATGTGCGCCGGCGAGTCGGTGCGGGTGTACATGCCGGGGCGTTCGCGCACCGGCTCCAGTCCCTTGAGGACGCGGAAGGAAGATTCGTCGTAGGTGGGGGTGACAGCCATGGTTCGTGTTGTATTAACGTGAGACTCTTATGTGCGGAGTTCCCCGTGATAGACGCGCGTAGCGCGCCAAACAGTAACCCCCCGTGAGGGGGGAAGGGGGGCGGGCGAATAATTGGATTTTCGCGTGTTTCATCTGCGGTGGGTGGCGCTGGGTGCCATGAGCGTTAGAAGCGAGCGTCGGCGAGGCAGTCGATCAGGCCGGTGCGCCAGTCGGGCAGGGCCAGGTCGAAGTCGCGCCGGAATTTCGTGCAGTCCAGCCGCGAATTGGCGGGCCGCGGCGCGGGCAGTGGATAGTTGGCGCTGGCGATACGGTGCACCACGGGCGACTTGTCCATCAGGCCGCTGCGGTGCGCCTCGGCGAAAATGGCTTCGGCATAGCCGTGCCAGCTGGTTTCGCCGGCTCCGGCGAGATGGTAAAGGCCGTTGGGGACTTCCTTGCGGGCGAGGATCAGGGCCGTCGCATCGGCCAGGTGGCGGGTCCAGGTCGGGGCGCCGAACTGGTCGCCCACGACACGCAAAGGCGCGCGCAGATCGTCCCATTCACGGCCCAGGCGCAGCATGGTCTTCAGGAAATTCGCGCCGTGCAGGCCGTAGACCCAGCTGGTGCGGAAAATCAGGTGGCGGCAACCCGACGCCGCAATCGCGAGTTCGCCGGCCAGCTTGCTGTGGCCATAGGCGGCCAGCGGGTTTGGCGCGTCGTCTTCGGTGTAGGCAGCGGCCTTGCGGCCGTCGAACACGTAATCGGTCGAATAATGGATCAGCAGGGCGCCGAGCCGTTTCGCTTCCTCGGCGAGGATGGCGGGGGCCAGGGCATTGATCGCGTCGGCCACGGTCGGCTCTGTCTCGGCCTTGTCCACCGCGGTATAGGCGGCGGCATTGACGATCACAGCAGGCGCTGCGGTGCGCACGGCCGCGCGCAAGGTGTCGGCCCGGGCGAGATCGAGTTGCTGACGGTCGCGGGCGATCACGTCGCCCAAGCAGGCCAGCGAGCGCTTCAGTTCGCGGCCGAGCTGTCCGGCGGCGCCGGTGAGCAGGATTCTCATGCGAAGGTTTCGGCCTGGGCCAGCGGCGTGCCGGTCACGTCCTTGGCCGCCAGGAGCGGCTCGCCCGTCAGCGGCCAGGGAATCGCCAGTTGCGGGTCGTTCCACAGCAGCGTGCGGTCGTGCGCCGGACTCCAGTAGTCGGTGGTCTTGTAGAGGAACTCGGCGGACTCCGAGGTGACGCAGAAGCCGTGGGCGAAGCCCGGGGGTATCCAGGCCATGCGTTTGTCCTCGGCGGACAGCGTGAAAGCCACCCACTGGCCGAAGCTCGGCGAGGAGCGGCGCAGATCGACTGCCACGTCATAGACGGCGCCGGCGGTGACGCGGATCAGCTTGCCCTGAGTGTGCTCGATCTGGTAATGCAGGCCGCGCAGCACATTCTTCTGCGACTTCGAGTGGTTGTCCTGGACGAAGTCGGCCTCTATGCCGAGTTCGGCGAAGGTCCGCTTGTTCCAGCTCTCGTAGAAGTAGCCGCGGTCGTCACCGAATACATTCGGCTCCAGCAACAGCACATCGGGGATCGCGGTGGGGACGACCTTCATCCGCGCACCTCCTGCGTCAGCAGATTGTGCAGATACTGGCCGTACTGGCTCTTGGCCAGCGGCTCGGCCAGCTTCGCCAGTTGTGCGTCGTCTATCCATTTCTGGCGCCAGGCCACTTCCTCGGGGCAGGCCACCTTGAGGCCCTGGCGCTTTTCGATGACCACGATGAACTGGCCCGCTTCGAGCAGCGATTCGTGGGTGCCGGTATCGAGCCAGGCCATGCCGCGGCCCATGATCTCGACCTTGAGCTGGCCTTTTTCGAGATAGATGCGGTTGAGGTCGGTGATCTCCAGTTCGCCGCGCGGCGAAGGCTTGAGCTTTGCCGCGATGTCGCAGACCTGATTGTCGTAGAAATACAGGCCGGTCACGGCATAGCGCGACTTCGGCGCTTTCGGCTTCTCCTCAATGCTGATGGCACGTCCCGTCGCGTCGAACTCGACTACGCCGTAGCGCTCCGGATCGCTCACGGCGTAGGCGAACACCGTGGCGCCAGCGCCAACTCTTGCCGCCTGCTGCAGCTGCTGGCCGAAATCATGGCCGTAGAACAGGTTGTCGCCGAGCACCAGCGCCGACGGATGATCGCCGACGAAATCGCGGCCGATGATGAAGGCCTGGGCCAGGCCGTCGGGGCTGGGCT
>JAUYSD010000356.1 GCA_030696505.1 Sulfuritalea sp.
AACTCTGCCGCGAGCACGGCGCGGCCCTGATTCTGGTGACCCACGACCTCGATCTCGCGGCGCGGGCGGGAAGGGTCCTGCATCTGCTGGATGGCGTGCTGGTTTAGCTGTTGCGCTGCGTGGCCGGCTTCAGCCGGCCACGCAAGACCGAAGCCTGCGCCACGGCTTCATGTGGGGTGGTGCCGCCGGCGCCGCAGATGCCAGGCGCGGACCAGATAGATCCGCCAGACCACCCGGATCAGGCCATAGCTGGCCAGCGCCAGCCCCAGGGCGAGCAGCACCAGGCCCAGCGCCAATGGCGCGCCGAGGCCGAGCATCCAGGCCATCAATTCGTGCGTCCAGCCGATGAGCCCCGCTTCGCCATACTCGGGCGGCATGACGAAGGGTTTGCCCGGTCCCGGCAGCGCCAGTTGTCCGAGCGCAAAGGCGACGATGTAGAGCGGCACGATGGTGAAGGGATTGCTGAAAAAGGTGGTCAACAGCGCCAGCGGCAGATTGACGCGAAACACCACCGCGCAGATCGCCGCCCCGAGCATTTGAAACGGCCCCGGAATCAGCCCGCAGAACATCCCGGCCGCGACGGCGCCGGCTGCCGAGCGGCGGTTGATATGCCATAGCCGCGGATGCAGCAGGGTGTTCTCGAACGGCGCCAGCCAGCGGTTGCCGCGGACTACCTCATGGTCGGGCAGGATCTTGCGGATGCGTCTGCGCATGGCATGTGTTGACGAAGGTCCGTCCCGGGTCAGGCGATGCGGATCGACAGTTCGCCGACGCCTGCCACGCCGCCGGAAACCAGGTCGCCCCTGACCACAGGGCCGACGCCCTCCGGCGTGCCGGTGAAGATCAGGTCGCCGGGGCATAGCTCGAAGTATTGCGAAAGATGCGCGATGGTTTCCGGCACCGACCAGATCAGGTCGGCGAGGTCGCCTTCCTGTTTGGTCTTGCCATTGACCGTGAGCCAGACCCGGCCGGCGCCGGGGTGGCCGCAGCGGCTGACGGGAACGATGGGTGCGATCGGTGCCGACTGGTCGAAGGCCTTGCCCAGTTCCCAGGGCCGGCCCTTGTCGCGCAGGGCGAACTGCAGGTCGCGCCGGGTCATGTCGAAGCCGACCGCATAACCCCAGACATGGTCGCCGGCGGCCTCCCTGGAAATGTTGCGGCCGCGCTTGCCGATCGCCACCACGAGTTCGACTTCGTGGTGATAGTTGGCGGTCTGCGGCGGATAGGCAACGTCCACCGTGACGCCCGGCGCCACCGGCACCACGGCATCGGCCGGCTTGCAAAAAAAGAAAGGCGGCTCGCGGTCCGGGTCGGAACCCATCTCGCGCGCATGCGCGGCGTAGTTGCGGCCGACGCAGTAGATGCGCCGCACCGGAAATGTCTCGGTGCTGTCGGCGACCGGCACGGCGGGAATCGGGGCAGGGGGGATGACGTAGCTCATGGCGGCTCCTGAAATGTCGGATCCATTATCGCTCATCGCCTGTCGCAAACCCAGGTGCAAGCCTGCCCGCAATCGACACGGGCCATTCGATGCCCATTGCATGGATGCCGTGGCGCCGCATCCTGCCGACCGGGCAAATTTCCATGCGCTTGAATGCCCTTATCAAAAAATTGGTTTGGACGGCAGGCGCGGTTCGGGCGAAGAATGCGTCAAACCCGCTCGAAGAGGCTGGCCCGACGAAACAATCCAAAGGAGGATCACGATGCGCAAGTATTCCGCCCTGCCCAATCGGCCCTTGCGGCCACGTACCACCATCCACACTCCCAGCCAGATCCTGCCGCCCAAGGTCAGCTTCGAAGATCCCGCGATGACGGTGATGACCGATTTCCAGAAGGTCACCGCCTTCACCATCGACCCCGATGTCAGCGTCGACACCGCGGCGCGCGTCATGCGCCGGCGCAAGGTGCATCTGCTGCTGGTGATGAGCGAGGAGAATCATGTTCTCGGCATCATCACCTCGAACGACTTGCTGGGCGAGAAGACCCTGCAATGCATCAACGCCCGCGGCATTTCCCGCGCCGATGCGCTGGTGCGCGACATCATGACTCCGGAGGACCGGCTCGAAGTGATCAGCATGGACGACGTCATGCACGCGCACGTCGGCCATGTCGTGGCGACGCTCAAGTCCAAGGGGCGCCAGCATGCGGCGGTGGTGGATGAGGACGCCGCGGGCAACCAGGTGTTGCGCGGCCTGTTCTCCTGTTCCCAGCTTGCGCGCCAGCTCGGCGAGCCGGTGGAGACCATCGAGATCGCCCAGACCTTCGCCGAGATCAGTCTCGCCCTGAAGACCTGAGCGCTTTTAACAAGCTCTGAGCGCAAGCCTCTGAACCCGTTCCAAGGGGCGGGTCCGGGCGCATGGTTTAATCCCGGCCATGCGCCCTTTTGTCATAGCCTTTGCCGGCGGTATCTGGTTGCTGCAACAGCAGGCGGTGCTGCCTGGCGCAAGCTGGCTGGCTGCTCTCGTTGCGGGTGCGGCGGCGTGCGCCGTGCTGGGTCTGGCGCTGCGCAGCAGGCTGCAAGAATTGGCGCTGGCGACCCGGCGGTTTGTTGCCTCGGCGCTCTGGGTCGGCGTAGGTATCGGGCTGGGTTTCGTCTGGGCGGCGGGTTTCGCCCATCTGCGCCTGGCCGACGAATTGCCGGCGGCCCTGGAAGGCCGCGACATCGAGCTGACCGGCGTGGTCGCCGGCCTGCCGCAGGCGCTGGAGCGCGGCGTGCGCTTCGAGTTCGACGTCGAACAGGCCACGGCCGGCCTGCCGCCGCATATCTCGCTGGCCTGGTATCGCAGCCGCGACGAGGCCGACGCTGAAGCTTCGCCGCAGATTCCCGTGCGCGCCGGCGAGCGCTGGCGCTTCACGGTGCGCGTCAAGCGCCCGCACGGCAACCTCAATCCGCATGGCTTCGACTACGAGGCCTGGCTATTCGAGCGCGACATTCGCGCCACCGGCTACGTGCGTCCGCGCAGCGCCGAGCGTATCGACGCCCGGGTGTGGCGGCCGGGCTACGCGGTGGAAATGCTGCGCGAAGCGATACGCGACCGCTTTCACGCCGCGCTGCCGGACGTGATCAGTGCGCCCTATGCGGGAATACTGATCGCGCTGGCCATCGGCGACCAGCATGCGATCGACCCCGGACTGTGGCAGACCTTCGCCCGCACCGGCATCACCCACCTGATGAGCATATCCGGCCTGCACGTGACCATGTTGGCGGGGCTGGCCTATGCGCTGGTCAACTGGCTGTGGCGGCGCTCGGCGCGCCTGCCGCTACGCATTCCGGCGCAGCAGGCGGCGACCGTAGGCGGTTTCCTGGCAGCCCTGCTGTATTGCCTGCTGGCCGGCTTCGCCGTGCCGGCGCAGCGCACGCTGTACATGCTCGGCGTGGTGGCTCTGGCGCGGCTGACGATGCGCGAGATCGCCGGTTCGCGCGTGCTGGCGCTGGCGCTGCTGCTGGTGCTGCTGCTCGATCCCTGGGCGGTTCTGGCCGCCGGCTTCTGGCTTTCCTTCGGCGCCGTGGCGCTGCTGTTCCACATCGGCAGCGGACGGCTGGGGCCGGCGCATTGGCTGGTCGAATGGGGGCGCGCGCAGTGGGCCGTAACCCTGGGCATGCTGCCGGCCTTGCTGGCCCTGTTCCAGCAGTTCTCGCTGGTCTCGCCGCTGGCCAATGCCGTGGCGATCCCGCTGGTCAGCTTCGTCATCGCGCCGCTGGCCTTGCTCGGCAGCCTGCCGCCGCTCGCTCCGCTGCTGTCGCTGGCGCATTTCCTGACGGCCTGGCTGATGGTGTTCATCGACTGGCTTGCCGCCTTGCCGCTGGCGATGTGGCAGCAGGCCGCGCCGCCAGCGTGGTCGGTGCTGCTGGCTCTGGGCGGCGGCATCTGGCTCTTGCTGCCGCGCGGCTTCCCGGCGCGCTGGCTGGGGCTGCTGGCCTTCCTGCCGCTGCTGACGGCGCTGCCGCCGCGCCCGGTGCCCGGCGCCGCCGCAATTGCGGTGCTCGACGTCGGCCAGGGATTGGCGATCCACGTGCAGACTGCCGGCCATGATCTGCTGTTCGATGCCGGGCCGGCATTTTCGGCCGATGCCGACAGCGGCAACCGCATCATCGCGCCCTACCTGCGCGCGATGGGCGTGCGCAGGCTGGATACGCTGGTGGTCAGTCACGCCGACAAGGACCACGAAGGCGGTGCGGCCTCGGTGCTGGCGGCGCTGCCGGTGGCGATCCTGAAAACCTCGTTGCCCTTCGAGCATGCCCTGTCGGCGCAGCCGGTGCCGCACGAATTGTGCCGCGACGGCGATGCCTGGGACTGGGACGGCGTGCGCTTTGAAATGCTGCATCCCGGCGCCGAGGCGCTTTCGCGCAAGACCAACGACCTCAGTTGCGTGCTGCGCGTGACGGCCGCCGGGCAATCGATGCTGCTGACGTCCGACATCGAGGCCGTGTCGGAACGTGCGCTGCTCCAGCAGCATCCGGCCGAGTTGGCGGCTGCCGTGATGACGGCCCCACATCACGGCAGCAAGACCTCATCGACACCCGAGTTCATGGCGGCGGTGGCGGCGCGCGACGTGGTCTTCCCGGTCGGCTACCGCAACCGCTTCGGTCATCCGCGCCAAGACGTGGTGGCACGCTACCTGCAAAGCGGCGCCCGCCTGCATCGGACGGATGCCGACGGTGCGGTAAGGATCGACCTGGATGCGGCGGGCATCGGTTTCCGGCACGAGCGTGCCGAGCGAAGGCGCTACTGGCACGCGCGGTAGACGATAATCGGGGTCCGAGCTTTTGCGGCGCCCGCCATGACTCACAGCATTCCCTTTGCCGGCCTGACACCCGCGCGCATCCTCGACGCGCTGGAAAGCGTCGGCTATCGCTGCGACGGCGCCCTGATGGCGCTCAACAGCTACGAAAACCGGGTCTGGCAGATCGGCATCGAAGACAGCGCGCCGGTGGTCGCCAAGTTCTATCGGCCGGGACGCTGGAGCGACACGCAGATCGCCGAGGAGCATGCCTTCACGGCGGCCATGGTGGCCGACGAACTGCCGGTGGTGACACCTGTGGCGATCGACGGCAGGACGCTGTTCACCCACGGCGGTTTCCGCTTTTCGGTGTTCCCGAAGCAGGGCGGGAGGGCGCCGGAATTTGCCGAGCCGCAGATACTGGAGTGGATGGGCCGTCTCATGGCGCGCATCCATATCGTGGGCGCGCGCGCGCCTTTCGCGCGGCGGGAAACCCTGAACATCCAGAGCTTCGGCGTCGAACCGCGCGACTGGCTGCTGGCCAATCGGGTGATTCCGCCGGAGCTCGAGCCTGTCTGGCGTGGCGTGACCGAACAGGCGCTGGAGGGGGTACGCCATTGCTATGCGCGTGCCGGACAAGTCGAGCAGCTGCGCCTGCATGGCGACTGCCACGCCGGCAATGTGCTGTGGACCCGGGACGGCCCGCATTTCGTCGATTTCGACGACGCCCGCATGGGGCCGGCGATCCAGGATCTGTGGATGCTGCTGTCCGGCGATGCCGAGGAAATGGGACTGCAGTTTGGCCATGTGCTGGCCGGATACGAAACTTTTCGCGAATTCGACGATCGCGAACTGCAACTGCTCGAAGCACTGCGCACCCTGCGCCTGCTGCATCATTCGGCCTGGCTCGCACGGCGCTGGAACGATCCGGCCTTTCCCGCGGCGTTTCCCTGGTTCGCCACGAACCGCTACTGGGAAGAGCGGATACTCGAACTGCGCGAGCAGGTGGCAGCGATGCAGGAAAGCCCGATCGTGCCGCGTTAAATTGGAGAATTCATGGAGATGCGTGAAGGAAAAGTGAAGTGTCTGAGTGCTGCCGGTTTTCATCACATGGCCTATGTGGAGTGGGGCGATGCGGCGAATCCGAAAGTGCTGGTCTGCGTCCATGGCCTGACGCGCAGTGGGCGCGATTTCGATTTCCTGGCGCAGGCGCTGGCTGCCGACTACCGGGTGGTCTGTCCGGACGTGGTGGGGCGCGGTCGCAGCGACTGGCTGCGCAACAAGTCGCTGTATGCGCTGCCGCAGTATTGCGCCGACATGACGGTGCTGCTGGCCAGGCTGAAGGTGGAGACCGTACATTGGGTCGGCACCTCGATGGGCGGCCTGATCGGTATGGCGCTGGCCTGCCAGCCGGAAACCCCGATCACGCGCTTGGTGCTGAACGACGTCGGCCCGGTGATCACGGCGACGTCGCTGGAGCGCATCGGCACCTATCTCGGCGCCGCACCGCGCTTCGACAGCATCGAACAGGCCGAGGCCTTTGTTCGCTTCGTTTCGGCCACCTTCGGCAGTTTCAGCAACGAGCAGTGGCGGCACCTGACGGTGCATGTGACGCGTACCGGCAGCGACGGCAAGATCGAGTTCGCCTACGATCCCGGCATCGCCCAGTCGTTTCGTGAAATGCTCGCGGCCAGCGATGGCAAGGATGTCGAACTGTGGCCGCTTTACGACGGCATAGTCTGTCCGACGTTGCTGTTGCGCGGCGAAACCTCCGATCTGCTGACTCACGACGCCGCCTTGCAAATGGCTGGGCGCGGGCCGCGCGCGACCCTGGTCGAAGTGCCCGGAGTCGGCCACGCGCCGATGTTCCTGGACGCAACGCAAGCGGCGCTGGTGCGAAATTTTCTGCTCGGCTGATTGCGGTTTTTGGAATGATGCATTGCAGCATCGAAATTTTTGATATCAACATTTTTCGCGGCCTAGAATAGGTACCCGTTCGCATATTCCGGCAATGGATAAATGAGGAGGCATCATGCAAAAATCGTTGCACATCGACGCCAACAAATGCACTGGCTGTCTGCAGTGCGAAATGGCGTGTTCCTATGAGAACTACGGCGTCTTCAACATCTCCAAGTCGCGCATCAAGGTCTTCAATTTTGAACATGCCGGCCGCAAAGTGCCCTACACCTGCACCCAGTGCAGCGACGCCTGGTGCATGACGGCCTGCCCGGTCGATGCCATCCGCATCGACGCAACGACCGGCGCCAAGACCGTGCATGAAGACGTCTGCGTCGGCTGCAAGGTGTGCACGATTGCCTGCCCCTTCGGCACCGTGAATTACGTCGCCGAAACCGGCAAGGTGCAGAAATGCGACCTCTGCGGCGGCGAACCGGCCTGCGCCGATGCCTGCCCGACCGGCGCCATCACCTATGTCGATGCCGACTGGACCGGGCTGGACAAGATGCGGGCCTGGGCCGGCAAGACCGACACCCAACCGCGCGCCACCGCTTAAGGAGACGAACATGGCCTGGAACAGAAAAATACTGCGCGTTGACCTGAGCAAGGGCACCTGCAAAGCCGAACCGCTGAACATGGAATGGGCCCAGGAATACCTGGGACAACGCGGACTCGCCACCAAATACTTCGTCGAGGAAGTCGATCCCAAGGTCGATCCGCTCGCGCC
>JAUYSD010000230.1 GCA_030696505.1 Sulfuritalea sp.
GAAGAAGGCATCGCCGCCCGCGCCTCCGACATCGACATGATCTACCTGACCGGCTACGGCTTCCCGCTGTTCCGTGGCGGGCCGATGCTGTATGCCGACGAGGTAGGCCTCTACAACGTGGCGCGCAGCATGAAGGAGTTCGCCGCCGTTTCCGGCGACAGCTTCTGGGAACCGGCGTCGCTGATCGCCAAGCGCGTCGCCGAAGGCAAGCAACTGACCTCGGCCTGAACATGCCGAACCGAATTCTGGAGAATCACATGACTGATGCCGTTATCGTATCCACCGCCCGCACCGGACTGGCCAAGTCCTGGAAGGGCGCTTTCAACATGACCCATGGCGCCACGCTCGGCGCGCATGCCGTGAAACATGCCGTGGCCCGCGCCGGGATCGATCCGGCCGAGGTCGAGGACGTGCTGATGGGCTGCGCCACGCCGGAAGGCGCCACCGGCAGCAACATCGCGCGCCAGATCGCGCTGGTCGCCGGCCTGCCGGTGACGGTGCCCGGCGCCACCATCAACCGCTTCTGCTCCTCGGGCCTGCAGACCATTGCCATGGCGGCGCAGCGCGTCATCGCCGGCGAGTGCGACATCCTGGTCGCCGGCGGCGTCGAAAGCATTTCCTGCGTACAGCAGGAAGCCAACCGCCACATGATCGCCGACCCGGCGCTACTGAAGATCAAGCCCGAGGTTTACTGGAGCATGCTGCAAACCGCCGAGCAGGTCGCCAAGCGCTACAAGATAGCCAAGGAGCGCCAGGACGAATACGGCGTGAACAGCCAGTTGCGCGCCGCCGCCGGTCAGGCCGCCGGCAAGTTCGCCGACGAGATCGTGCCGATGACGGTGACCATGGGCGTCGCCGACAAGGCCACCGGCGCGCTGGGAACCCGCGAAGTGACCATCGCCGCCGACGAGGGCATCCGCCCCGACACGACACTGGAAGGCGTCTCGAAGATCCGCTCGGCCCTGCCCGGCGGCGTCATCACCGCCGGCAACGCCAGCCAGTTCTCCGACGGTTCCTCGGCCGCCGTGGTGATGAACGCCAAGCTGGCCGAACAACGCGGCCTGACGCCGCTGGGCATATTCCGCGGCTTCGCCGTGGCCGGCTGCGAGCCCGACGAGATGGGCATCGGCCCGGTGTTCGCGATACCCAAGCTGCTGAAGAAGGCCGGCCTCACAGTCAAGGACATCGACCTCTGGGAACTCAACGAGGCCTTCGCCGTGCAGGTGCTCTACTGCGCCGACACGCTGGGCATCCCCATGGATCGGCTCAACGTCAACGGCGGCGCGATCGCCGTCGGCCACCCCTACGGCGTTTCCGGCGCGCGCCTGACCGGCCATGCGCTGATCGAAGGCAAGCGGCGCGGCGCCAAGTATGTCGTCGTCACCATGTGCATCGGCGGCGGCCAGGGTGCTGCCGGACTCTTCGAAATCGTCTAAGGCGGCCGCCCGCAAGGCCGCCATCGGGGTAGCCATGCGGACGGCGCAGTCAGCAACACGGAGCGGCGTAGCCGCGAACCATAGTCACCCCCTTCCTCGGGAAGGGGGCTGGGAGGAAGGTAAATCATGAGCGTGAAGAAACTGTTTGACCTCACGGGCAAGGTCGCGATCATCACCGGCGGTTCGCGCGGCCTGGGCCTGCAAATGGCCGAAGCACTCGGCGAGATGGGCGCCAAGCTGGCGATCACGGCGCGCAAGGCCGACGAACTCGCCGAGGCCAAGGCCCATCTGGAAAAGCTCGGCATAGCGGTGCTCACGGTCGCCAACGACTTGTCCAAGTTCGACCAGATCCCCGGCCTCGTCAGCGCCGTGCTCGACCACTACGGCAAGATCGACATCCTGGTGAACAACGCGGGCGCCACCTGGGGCGCGCCGGCCGAGGACCACCCGACCGAAGCCTGGCTGAAGGTGATCAACCTCAACGTCAATGGCATGTTCTTCCTCACGCGCGAAGTCGGCAAGCGCGCCTTCATTCCGCAGAAGTCGGGCAAGGTCATCGTCACGGCCTCGATCGCCGGCCTGCGCGGCAACCCGCCCGACATGCAGACCATCGCCTACAACACCAGCAAGGGCGCCGACGTGAATTTCGTGCGCGCCCTGGCCGCCGAATGGGGCAAGTACAACATCAACGTCAATGCCATCTGCCCCGGCTTCTTCCCCTCCAAGATGGCCAGCGGCATCATGGAAAAGCTCGGCGACCGCATCATCGCCGGCACCGCGCTGGGCCGCGTCGGCGGCGACGAGGACCTCAAGGGCGCGGTGGTCTTCCTCGCCTCGGAGGCCGGGCGCCACGTCACCGGACATTCCCTCGCTGTCGATGGCGGCAGCCTGAGTTTCTAGGTGTCCGACTTCTTCGGCCTCAAGGTGCCCTTCCTCAAGCATCTCGGCGTCAAGGCCGAGATGGCCGAGGGCGGGCGCTCGCGCATCTCGCTGGAACTGCGCCCGGAATTGATGAACAGCTTCGAGGTATCGCACGGCGGCGTCATCATGACCATGCTCGACGTCGCCATGGCGGTCGCCGCGCGCACCGCGCACGAGCACGTCGGCGGCGTCATGACCATCGACATGTCGCTGAGTTTCATCCGCTCGGCGAAGGGCCGCATCGTCGCCGAGGGCCGCCTGCTGCGCGGCGGCAATTCGCTGCACTTCTGCGAGGGGGAGGCCTTCGACGAAAGCGGCGAGCTGGTTGCGAAATCGCTGGGCACCTTCAAGCTGCGTCGCGAGGCCCGCAGCAAGCCGGAACAGGCGCAAGATTCGCCGTCACCTGCCCGCGAAGCGGATTCCCAGGTGCGCAAAGCGAGTCAGCGCCAACTCTTGCAAGCACACCAATAAAAGGAAGCTCCCCACCATGGAAAATAACCAGAAGATCGTCCTCGCCAGCCGCCCCGCCGCCTGGGTCGAGGAAAGCAATTTCCGCCTCGAAGAATCCGACATTCCGGAACCCGGCGCCAACCAGGTGCTGGTCAGGAACCACTGGCTCTCGCTCGACCCCTACATGCGCGGCCGCATGTCGGACGTCAAGTCCTATGCCACGCCGGTGCAGATCGGCGAAGTCATGGTCGGCGGCGCCGCGGGCGAAGTCGTGAAATCAAATCACCCGAAGTTCGCCGCCGGCGACAAGGTGGTCGGCCCGCTCGGCTGGCAGCTCTACGGCGTGGCCGACGGCGGCGCGCTGCAGAAGGTCGATGACAGCGTAATTCCGCTCTCGGCCTGGCTGGGGCCCGTCGGCATGCCCGGCGTCACGGCCTGGGTCGGCCTGCTCGACATCTGCGCGCCCAAGCCCGGCGACACCGTGGTGGTCACCGCCGCCTCGGGCGCGGTGGGCAGCGTGGTCGGCCAGCTGGCGAAGATCCACGGCGCGCGCGCGGTCGGCATTGCCGGCGGCGCCGACAAGTGCCGCTACGTGGTGGACGAACTCGGCTTCGACGCCTGCATCGACTACAAGGCCGGCAAGCTGCGCGAAGACCTCAAGGCCGCGACGCCCAAGGGCATCGACTGCGTGTTCGAGAACGTCGGCGGCGAGATCTTCGACACCCTGCTGACGCGCATGAATCCCTTCTCGCGCATCGCCGTCTGCGGCCTGATCGCGCAGTACAACTCGGCCCCCTACCCGATGCAGAACATCGGCTCGGTGCTGATCAACCGCATCAGGATGCAGGGCTTCATCGTCTCCGACGACCTGACGCGCTGGCCGCCGGCACTGAAGGAAATCGCCGGCCACGTCGCCGCCGGCCGCATCAAGTATCGCGAGAGCGTGGCCCACGGCCTGGCCAATGCGCCGGCCGCCTTCATCAGCCTGTTGAAGGGCGGCAACTTCGGCAAGCAACTGGTAAAACTGACCTAGAGATGAGCAACGCACACACAGGGACTCGCCCAGTCACGGAAAAGGACGGCCTCGACACCGCCAACCTCGCGGCATGGATGCGGCAGCACGTCGAAGGTTTCTCCGGCGACTTGCAGGCCGAGAAGTTCAAGGGCGGCCAGTCCAACCCGACCTTCCTGCTGCGCGACGCCAAACGCAAGTATGTGCTGCGCCGCAAGCCGCCCGGCAAGCTCTTGCCCAGCGCCCATGCGGTGGATCGAGAATACCGCGTGATCTCGGCCCTGGCCGTCACCGACGTGCCCGTGGCGCGCACCTGGGCGCTGTGCGAGGACGATTCGGTCATCGGCACCATGTTCTACATCATGGACTGTGTCGACGGCCGCATCATGTGGGACCCTTCGCTGCCCGGCATGAGCCCCGCCGAGCGCGGCGCCATCTTCGAAGAAATGAACCGCGTCATCGCCGCCCTGCATCAGGTCGATCAGGACGCCGTGGGCCTCACCGATTACGGCAAGCCCGACAAGTACCTGGAGCGCCAGGTGGCGCGCTGGAGCAAGCAGTACCGCGCCTCGGAAACCGAAAAGATCGAGGCCATGGACAAGCTGATCGACTGGCTGCCGCTGAACATTCCGGCCGGCGAGGAGACCAGCATCGTGCATGGCGACTTCCGCCTCGACAACACGGTGTTCCACCCCACCGAGCCGCGCATCCTCGCCGTGCTCGACTGGGAGCTGTCGACCCTCGGCCATCCGCTGGTCGACTTCGCCTACCACTGCATGACCTGGCGC
>JAUYSD010000274.1 GCA_030696505.1 Sulfuritalea sp.
GCCGGCGCCAAAAGCCACCCAGTTGCCCAGCGCCGCCAGCCCCGCCAGCGCCAGGATGGCGAACAGGCTGTTCACCAGGGCAGCCCGCGGCCCGGCGATGATCGCCAGGCCCGCCGCGACGAAAGTGCCGCCGGCGACGAAGCCCAGCCAGGGCGGGCCCTGAATATCGTCCCGGCCCAATGGCCCGATGTCGAATGCGGCCAGCATGGGAAAAACGCCGCTGGCGACGAACAACAGGCCGAACAGCAGGGAAGCGCCGGGAGTGAGTGCTGGTGTCGGCTTCATGAGGCGGGTGATCATGCAGCCGCCCGCCGCAGCGGCGCCGGCAGCCGGGTTCCTACTTGAACTTGTAGTAAGTCTGGTTCAGCCAGGCGGCGACGTGTTCCTCTTCCTCGGGGAACCAGCCGGCGCTGGTCTGCGCGCTGCAGGCCGCGACACGCTGCTTGAGCGCCGTCGCGTTGCTGATCAGGCGCGGCTTGCGCGTGTACATGGCGGAACCGTCGCCGCCGAGCAGCTTGACGTGGCAGGCCACGCACTGCTTGTCATGCAGCGCCTTGCCGAGCTTGGGGTCGCCCGCGGCCTGCGCCGAAACCGCCAGCAGCAGGCAGGACAGTGGTATCGCGATACGCATGGCATTGCTCCTTCAACGATTCCCCTTGTTTCACTGCAGGTAGGTGATCTCCATTTTCGAATCGAGGCCGGTCACCATGTCGAGGATATCGTCGGTGAATTCCTCGTCTTCGTCGCTCCAGGTCGCGTCGGGCGCGGTGGACGCGGTGACCAGCGGCGTGATGTCGAAATCGACGAAGCGGTCGCCGATCTTGAGTACATAGATGCCGGAGGAATGCTCGACCAGTTCCCAGTCGTCGGGAATTTCCAGTTCCGCATGCAGTTCTAGCGACAGCTTTTTCATATCTTTCTCCGGCAACGAATGTCAAGACTCGCATCCTAACGCTCATGGCTTCGATGAACCACCCCGGATCATGAAATATTGCACTTTCGATAAGCTGCGGGCTGGCAAATGGGCCCGCCCCTCCCGTCCGCTGCGCGGCCCACGGCTGGCTTTGCACAGCCAGCCGGCTGCGGCGGCGCGACGCATGCGTCGCGAATTCCCGCCTCGCCCCCTCGCGGGGAGGCTACTGATTAGCTCGCTGCGCTCGAAAATTTGCATCCGCACCGACCAACGTATTTGACGCAAATGCATCCGGCGCCGACGAGGTAGCATGGTGAGCCTGTCGACCCTTGATTGCCGCCATGATCCGTCCCCAAATCGCCAACGTCGCACGCGGCCTGCCCCTGCTGCTGGACAACGACACCGTGCGCCGCCACCTCGCGCTCGACGCCTTGCTGCCGGCCATCGAACAGGCCCTGATCGAACTTTCCGCCGGCCGCGTGCTGCAGCCACTGCGCACCGTGCTGGAACTGCCCGACCCCGGCAGCCTGCTCTTCGTCAAACCCGCGCTCGCCGGCGGCGCCTTGTCCACCAAGCTGATCACCCAGGTGCCGGGCAACGCCGCGCGCGGCCTGCCGACCATGATCGCCACGCTGCTGCTGCTCGATGCGCAGACCGGCGTGCCGCTGGCGGTGATGGATGCCACCTGGCTCACCGAACTGCGCACCGCCGCCGTCTCGGCGGTGGCCACGCGCGCCCTGCGCGACCGTGAGCCCAAACGCCTGGCGATTCTCGGTTCCGGCGCCCTGGCGCGCAGCCATGCGCTGGCGCTCACCGCCGTGACGCCGATCCGCGACATCCGGGTCTGGAGCCCGACCCGCGCCAATGCCGAACGCTGCGCCGCCGACATCGACGGCATCGCCTGCGCCGACGCCGAAAGCGCGGTGCGCGAGGCCGACATCGTGGTCACCGTGACCAACGCCAGCACGCCCGTCCTCATGGGCCGCTGGCTCAAGCCCGGCGCCCTGGTGCATGCCGTCGGCGCGCCGCGCCCGGGCTGGCGCGAACTCGACGACGAGGCCATGTCCAATTACGTGATCGCCGACCAGCGCCAGGCGGCCGAGACCGAATCGGGCGACGTGATCCTCTCCGGCGCGAAAGTGCAATGCGAGATCGGCGAAGTGCTGGCCGGCAAGGTGCAGGTGCCGGAAGGCGTCACGGTGATTTTCAAGGCGCTCGGTCAGGCAGTCGAGGATGCGGTCGCGGCGCGGCTGGTGTATGCCTCGGTGATCGCCGGCGGCATTTAGGGCCGGCGGCGCCTCAGTGCCGGGTGCGCCGCGCCTGCTGCCAGGCAATCACGGCCTGGTTGGCATGGGCCATCATCGGTTCGGAAATTTCGCGCGGCAGGCTCTGGCGCAGAGCCGTGAACAGCGCCGCGTTGGTTTCCCGTGCCAGCTCGGTGCTCGCCGCCGCATCGCTCAGGCAGCGCAACTGAATGTGGGCCAGGGCGTCGGCCGCCAGCCGCCAGCCAAGAACCGGCATGCGCTCCACCAGCGCCACCATCATGGCGCCCAGCGCGGCGAGGATGGGCGTGGCCTCCTCCCGCTCTGCGCAGGCGATCATCGCGTGCCACAGCGCGAGATGAATGTTGCGCCGCAGTTCCATCTTGAAATCGACGGCATTGCCTTCGGCCTGCTCAATGGCCGCGAAGGCCCGCTGCAGGCGCGCTTCGTGATCGGCGTCGAGATCCATGCGCAGGCTGCCGAGCAAGCCGCTGACGCCGGGCATCGCGGCGAGGCCGAAGGCCTGCGCGTAGGCCAGCCCCCACTGGTCGATGCCGGCCACCAGCAGGGCCAGGCGCAGGGCGCGCGCCTCCTCGTCCGCTGCGGCGCGCACCCAGTTGCGTGCGCGCTCGCCGATCTCACCCACGGCGGCGTCCAGCGCGGCAGCGTCGGCCTCGACCGTGAGGCGGAAGACGCGCGTGAAGGCATCCTGCGCCATGCGCGCGGCGAGGCGCTGCAGTTCGGGCGCCGCCAGATTTGCCAGACCGTCGGCGAGCGGCGCGAAGTGGCCGCTGTTACCATCGCTCATCGTGCTTGTCCAAAACGCAAAAGCCGCATTATGCAGATCTGGGTCGATGCCGACGCCTGTCCCGGCGTCATCAAGGAAATACTCTACCGCGCCGCCGTGCGGCATGCGCTGCCGCTGACCCTGGTCGCCAACCAGTGGCTGCGCGTGCCGCCCTCGCCCCATATCCGCGCGGTGCAAGTGGCGCAGGGCTTCGACGTGGCCGACAGCCATATCGTCGAACAGGCGGCGGCGGGCGACCTGGTGATCACCGCCGACATCCCGCTGGCGGCCCTGGTCATCGAAAAGCGCGCCTTTGCCCTGAATCCGCGCGGCGAGCTCTACAGCGCGGAGAACATCCGCCAGTTGCTGGACCTGCGCAACTTCATGGACAGCCTGCGCAGCAGCGGCGTGGATACCGGCGGGCCGCCGGCCTTCGGCCTGGGCGACCGGCAGAACTTCGCCAACCAGCTCGATCGCTTCATCGCCCGGCAGCGCAAGCCGGTTTGACGACCGTCAGGCGCCGGGGCGCCAGCGCCAACTCCTGGAAGCTCAGGCCTGCAGCCGCCGGCATGGCCCCGAACTGCACCTGCCCCGGCATTCGCGGCGTTCCGGCGCCACGAGGCTGCCGCCGCGCATGATGCGGGTCGCCGAAGGCAGTTCGCCGAACATGCGGCGGTAATCGGACGAAAACTGCGACAAGTGCCAGAAACCCCAATCGGCGGCAATATCGCTGACCAGGGCATTGCCGCCGCGCTTGATCAGATCGCGCTTGGCGCCATTGAGACGCAGCATTTTCAGATATGTGGCGGGGCTTTCCCCGAGTACGGCCTGGAAGCAGTTCTGCAGGGTGCGCAGCGAAACATAGGTGTGCTTGCAGACATCGATCATGGTCGGCGGCTCTTCCCGCCGGTCCAGGGCATAGGCGCGGGCGCGCTGCACCACCTTCTTGGCCTTGCCGGTGATGCGCCTTTCCTCCTTGCCGGGTTCGCCGCAGAGCAGCTTGACGATCAGCGCCGCGAGTTCGTCGTGCAGTTGCCTTACGACCGCAACGGGCAATTTATCGTCCGGGCGATGCAGCAGTTCGCCCATCAGGCTGGTCAGGCTGGTACGCAGGCTTTCCGCCGCCTGACGATCGCGCAGCGGACTTGCGGAAAGACGACGCACGCGTTCTCGCGTCGAGCCGGGCATGTCGTCGCACCAGCTCTCGAGCTGTTGCGTAGGCAAACCAAAACCCATCATGGAACTGGTCTTGGGCGTGGTCAGCACCAGTTCGCCCTGCCCTTCGAGAAACAGCACGTCATCCATGCCCACCGCGCCGCCATGCCAGCGCGCCTCGCCCGACATCGCAGAGAACACCCCGAGCGCCACCGTATCCTTGCTGCATTGGCCGGTCTGGAACACGGCCTGCGACAGCTCTTCCTGGAAGATATGGAAATTGTCGAATTCGATCTCCACCAGACGGCTGCGAAAAGCGCCGCGCGAAATCTGGTCGTAGTTCTGATTCCAGCCGGCGAGTTCCCTGGCGTGATCCTGCGAGTCGAGCAACTCGCGGTCGCGCCGGTAGGCTCGGGTCGCCTCGGTTTCAGCTGTCGTCATGTGTTCCTCCGCCGGGACCGATCTGGCGCCGGTCACCGTAGCGGTGGATGGTTGTTCATTTTGCTTTGGACGTCAAGTTGCACTGCACCCAAGACCAGGGCCTTGCCGAAGGCCGGGCGCCGCCCGCAGCCAGCGCGGAATTGCTGAAGATAGATAACGCCGCGCGCCTGCCGCGGCTAAAGTCTTGCGCAAAGACCGGAGCATCGACCGCTCCGGATCAGGAACAGCCCATATGGACGATTACCCGAAGCTGAGGCTTTATATCGACGGCCGTTGGATCGACACCACCGGCTGCGGCAGCATGGCGGTGGAAAATCCTGCCGACGGCAGCGAGCTGGGGCAGCTACCCGTGGCTGGCGACGCCGAGCTCGACGCGGCACTGGCAGCCGCCGGGCGCGGCTTCCGGGTGTGGCGTTCGCGTTCGGCGTTCGAGCGCTTTCAGGTGATCACGCAGGCGACGCGGCTGATGCGCGAACGGGCGCCGCGGATTGCGCGCGCTATCACCCTGGAGCAGGGAAAGCCCCTGGCCGAGGCGCTGCGCGAAGTGCAACTGTCGGCTGACATCATCGATTTTCTTGCGGAAGAGGGTAAGCGCGTGTACGGGCGCACGGTGCCGCCGCGCCAGGCCAACGTCCTGAGCCAGACCGTGATGCGCCAGCCGGTGGGGCCGGTGGCGGCATTCACGCCCTGGAACTTCCCGGTCAATCTTCCCAGCCGCAAACTGGGCGGCGCACTGGCGGCGGGATGCAGCGTGATCATCAAGCCGGCCGAGGAAACGCCGGCGAGCTGCATGCTGCTCGTCGAGGCATTTCATGACGCAGGTCTGCCGCCGGGCGTCATCAACATGGTCTGCGGCGAGCCGGCGAGAATCTCCGCGACGCTGCTTGCCGCGGAACCGATCCGCAAGGCGTCGTTCACCGGATCGGTCGCCGTCGGCAAGATGCTGGGCGAACTGGCGGCGCGCGGCATGAAGCGTTACACGGCGGAACTTGGCGGCCACGCGCCGGTGATCGTCTGTGCCGACGCCGATATCGCAAGCGCGGCGAAGCTGGCAGTAGTTGCCAAATTCCGCAATGCCGGACAAGTCTGCGCCTCGCCGATACGCTTTTATATCCACGAATCCCGCTATGCCGAGTTTCGCGACCGCTTCGTTGCCCATGCCGAATCGCTCAAGGTCGGCTCCGGGCTGGACCAAAGCAGCGACATGGGGCCATTGATCCATGACCGCAGGCTGCGCGAAATGCAAAACTTCGTCGATGACGCGCTGGCGCTGGGGGGCAAGCTCTGCTGCGGCGGACAGGCCTTGCCCGGCAAGGGGTATTTCTATCCGCCCACCGTGCTCGAGAAGGTGCCTGCGGCGGCCCGCGTACGGCAAGTCGAACCCTTCGGCCCGATCGCGCTGCTGCAGCCGTTTTCCACGCTCGACGAGGCACTGACCGAGGCCAACGGCCTTGCCGTCGGCTTGAGCGCCTACGCCTTCACGCGCGACCTGGCGACCGCACATCGCCTGGGCGAAGAACTCGAAGCGGGCATGGTCGGCATCAATCATTTCGGCGTATCGCAACCGGAAACGCCGTTTGGCGGCTGGAAGGAAAGCGGCATGGGCCAGGAAAGCGGCATGGAGGGCCTGCTCGCCTACACCGAGGTGAAGCTGGTGAGCATCGCGGCCTGATGCCCGACGCGAGCAAAGAACCGCAATGATCGAATCGGTGGACAAATCGGTGGACACAGCGCCAACATGCCAAATCAATTGAAGACCGTGCTCCTGGTCGCCACCTGCGACACCAAGGCCGACGAGGTGCGCTATCTGCGCGAGGAACTGGTGCGCATGGGCGGCGCCGGACTGATCATGGATGTCGGCGTGCTGGGCGAACCCGGCTTCGCGCCGGACATACCCAATACCGCCGTTGCCGCCGCTGCCGGGGCGACGCTGGAAGAGCTCGCCGCGCTCGGCGACGAAAACCAGGCCATGACGCGCATGGCGGTCGGCGCCGTGGCGCTGGCGCAAGACCTCCATGAACGGGGCGCGGTGCATGCGGTGATCGTGCTCGGCGGCACCATGGGAACCGATCTGGCCCTCGACCTTACCGGCGCCTTGCCGCTCGGCGTGCCGAAACTGGTGGTGTCGACGGTTTCCTTCTCGCACCTGATTCCGCCCGAGCGGATCGCGCCGGACCTGATGATGATCCTCTGGGCCGGCGGGCTCTATGGTCTCAACAGCATTTGCCGGACCATGCTGAGCCAGGCCGCCGGCGCCGTCCTCGGTGCCTGCAGCGTGACAATGCCGGCGCGCAATCAACGGCCGATCGTCGGCATGACTTCGCTGGGCAAAAGCTGCCTCAGCTACATGACCACCCTCAAGCCGGCCCTGGAGGCCCGCGGCTACGAGGTCGCGGTCTTTCACACCACCGGGATGGGCGGCAGCGCCTTCGAAGCCCTGGTGGCGCAAGGGCGTTTCGTCGCGGTGCTGGATCTCAGCCTGCAGGAGGTCAGCAATCACGTGAACGGCTCCATCGTCACCTCCGGCGCCGGGCGCCTGGAGGCCGCCGGGCGCGCTGGCGTGCCCCAGATCGTCGCGCCCGGCGCGGTCGACATGATCGACCTGCCGACCTGGCAGCCGCTGCCCGAGCGCTATGCAGAGCGCGCCTATCACGCACACAACCGGCTGATCGCGTCGGTGGCGACGACGTCGCCCGAACGTTGCGCGACGGCGCGCTACATCGCCGACAAGCTGGCGCAAGCGACCGGGCCGACGGCGCTGGTGCTGCCGCTCAAGGGCGTCCAGGAATGGGATCGTCCCGAGCGGGCGCTGCATGCACCGGAAGCCCACGGCGCTTTCATCGACGAGCTGCGGGGGCATGTGCAGGCTCCGGTGCAACTCGTCGAGCTCGACGCGCATATCAACGACGAGGAATTTTCCGCCGGCGTGCTGGCGATCTTCGACGAATGGGTGGCACGCGGCATGATCGGCGCCGGCCAGGCAGGCGTGCCATGAGGATCAGGCCCGCCGGCCTGCTGCTGGATTTCGGCAGCGTGCTGACCTATTCCCTGTTCGAAAAACATCGCGATACCGAAGCCGTGCTTGGCCTGCCGGCACACAGCCTCGACTGGCTGGGGCCGCTCGATCCCGCGACCGACGAACTTTGGCGCGCCATGCAGGACAACCGGATCACGGAACGCGACTACTGGGCGCGGCGCGCCGACGAAATCGGCCGCGCCTGCGGCGAGTCCGGCTGGGACATGCACGCGCTGCTGAGCCGGGTGCGGCATACCCAGCCCAATGCGGCGATCCGCGCCGACATGCGCGCCCTGGTACGCGCCGCCGCGCACGCCGGAATCAAGGTCGGCATCCTGTCGAACGAACTCGAATTGTTCTATGGCCGGAGCTTTCTCGATCGGCTCGACATCATGGCGGACATCGCCGTGGTCGTCGACGGCAGCCACAGCAAGATCCTCAAGCCGGATGCCGCGGCCTACCGCGCGGCGGTGGACGCCATGCAGCTGCCGCCGGCCCGGCTGCTGTTCGTCGACGACCAGTTTCGCAACATCGCCGGCGCCCAGGCGGCAGGCCTGCAAACCCAGTATTTCGATCTGCGCGACGTGGCCGGTTGCAGCGCCGCGATTGCCGCGCGCCTAAGTCTCGATCTTTCACCCGGAGCCATGCAATGAAGCGTTTCAGCAAGGAAGAACTCAAGGCCAACAACGCACGCTATCTTTGGCATCCCATGGCGCAGCCGAAGGCCATGCGCGAAACCCCGCCGGACATCATCGCGCGTGGCGAAGGCAGCTGGATCTGGGATATCGACGGCCACAAGCTGGTCGATGGGGTCGGCGGCCTGTGGAGCGCCAACCTCGGATTCGGACGCAGCGAGATCCGCGATGCGATCGTCGCCCAGCTCGACGAACTGGCCTTTTACAACGTGTTCCGCGGCACCACGCACCCGCGCGCGATCGAGTTGTCGACGCGCATGGCCGAATTCATGCGCGAAGACGGCGTGGTCGCCAGTTTCTTTTCCAACGGCGGCTCGGATGCGGTCGAGGGCGCGCTGAAGCTGGCGCGCCAGTACTGGAAAATCCGCGGCCAGCGCGACCGGACCAAGTACATTGCGCTGCGCCAGGGTTATCACGGCGTGCATTTCGGCGGCATGAGCGTGAATGGCAACACCAATTTCCGCCGCGCCTACGAGCCGCTCTTGCCGGGCTGTTTCCATATCGACACACCCTGGCTCTACCGCAACCCCTACACCGACGATCCGCAGGAACTGGGCGAAATCTGCGCCCGCCAGCTGGAGCGGGAGATCGTGTTCCAGGGGCCCGACACGGTGGCGGCGTTCATCGCCGAGCCGGTGCAGGGCGCCGGAGGCGTCATCGTGCCGCCGCCCAACTACTGGCCGCGCATCCGCGAAATCTGCGACAAGTACGAGGTGCTGTTGATCGCCGACGAGGTGGTGACGGGCTTCGGCCGCACCGGCCACATGTTCGGCACCCGCATGTGGGGCGTCAAGGCCGATATGTGGTGCCTGGCAAAAGGCCTCTCTTCGGGCTATATCCCGCTCGGCATGACCGCCATTGCGGGCAAGGTGGCAGAGGTTTTCGACGGCGGCGATGCGGCCTTGGGGGCGGTCACCCACGGTTACACCTACAGCGCCCATCCGGTGGCCGCCGCGGCCGCCCTGGCGACCCTGGACATACTCGAAAGCGAGGACGTGGTGGGCAATGCGGCGCGCCAGGGCGAGCATCTGCTGCGCCGCATGCGTGAAATCGGGGCCGGCTCGCACCTGGTCGGCGACGTGCGCGGCGTCGGCCTGATGGCCTGCTTCGAGCTGGTTTCCGACAAGGCGACCAAGGCCAGCTTTCCCCGCGGCGCAAGCGAGCCGATGGCCATCGCGCGCGCCGCCTACGAGATGGGGGCGATGGTCCGGGTTTCCGGACCCAACATCATCCTGTCGCCCGCGCTGACCATCTCGCGGGAACAGATCGATCTGCTCTGCGATATTCTTCAGCAAGCATTCAACAAGGTCGAGGGCGGCTGATCCGACCGCTAACTTTCATGCAGGTATCGGCATCCCAGCTGATCAAACGCGGGAAAGGCTAAATGAAGGCCCGCACCTCCCATCCACCCCTCACGGGGAGGCTACTAATTTGATCGCTTCGCTCGACTATCACCCGTCGCTCCGAACGAGTTATTACGCTAATGGAGGGGGCATGAACAAGCAGCCTAGAATCAGGAAAGGCATCGGATTCTTCTCGCTGTTCTGCATCGCCATCGGCGTCATCGTCGGCCAGAGCACCATCGTTTCATTGCTCCAGGCCGCGGGAATCGCCGGCTGGGGATTTCTTGGCGCCATGGCCATCGCCTATGTGCTGATGCTCTGCAACTCGGCCACCTTCGCCGAGCTGGCCCTGATGATGCCCCGCCACGGCGGCCTCTCCGCGTATTGCGAGGCTTCGCTGGGCCACTTTCCCGCCATCTTCGCGGTGTTCGCCGGCTACGTCGTGCCGGCGCTGTTCGGCCAGGCGGCGGAGCTGATGCTGGTCGACAGCGTGATGGCGCAACTGCTGCCGGGTGCGATGCCGACCATGGGCTGGGCGGTACTGCTGCTCGCGGTCCTGGTGCTCCTGAATTACCTCGGCACCGACGTCTTCGCGCGCACGCAAACCCTGCTGACCGTGGTGATGCTGGTTTTCCTCGCCTTGACCGGCATCGTCGCCGCCAGCGGCGGCTTCCACGCCGGGACTGCCGTGGCCAGCGGCGCCGGCCTGGCCGCAATGGCCGAAAACGTCACGGTGATCGGCGTGGTGTCGCTGGTGCTGTACTCCCTGATCGGCACCGAATTCGTCACGCCCCTGGCGGAGGATGCCGAGAATCCGGCGCGCGACATTCCGCGCGCGATGTTCATCGGCCTCACGGTGGTGACCATCGCGAACGCCTTGTTCTGCATCGGCGCAGGCCTGCTGCTGTCGCGCGAAACCCTGACGACCGCCGCCACGCCGCACCTCGAGTATGCGGTCGCCGTGTTCGGCCCGGTGGCCAAACTGGTGTTCGGCGCCATCGCCATCACCGCCACCGCCAGCCTGGTCAACACCGTGCTCGGGGCCTTGCCGCAAATGCTGCACGGCATGGCGATGAGCGGCCAGGTGTTTCCGGTGTTCAAGCGCCTGAGCGCGCGCTACCGCACGCCCTGGGTGGCCCTGCTGTTCGTCGCCTGCCTGCCGCTGGTCGGCGTGGCCTGGTCGGGCGGCGACGTCGGCAAGATTCTGCCGCTGATCATCGCCGCGGCGAGCGCGTGGCTGATTTCCTACATGATTGCCCACCTCGCACTGATCGTCCTGCGCCTACGCATGCCGGATGCGCCGCGGCCTTATCGCGTGCCGCTGTTCCCGCTGCCGCAGGTGATCGCGATACTCGGCCTCGGCTACGTGGTCGCCAACAGCGCGCCGGCACCGGAACTGGTCGCACCGATATTCACCTCGCTGGGCACGGTGCTGGCGCTGATTGCCGTGATCGGCGCGCTGTGGATCAGGTTCTTCATGCACAAGGGCCTGTTCGAGGCCAATCCGGCCTTGATCGGCGAACCGC
This sequence comes from Sulfuritalea sp., assembly GCA_030696505.1. Classification (GTDB taxonomy): domain Bacteria; phylum Pseudomonadota; class Gammaproteobacteria; order Burkholderiales; family Rhodocyclaceae; genus Sulfuritalea. Next base: position 11,139 of record JAUYSD010000274.1, read on the forward strand.
CGCAGCGTCATTGAATGCTCAGGAGCTAGTCGCAATGCGTATCGGAGTACCCAAGGAAATCAAGATTCACGAATACCGCGTCGGGCTCACCCCGGCGGGTGCCCGGGAGCTGGTGCGCTGGGGGCATCGGGTCACGGTGCAGGCCGATGCCGGCAAGGCCATCGGCTTCACCGACGACGAATATGCCGCGGCCGGGGCGCAAATCGCCGCCACGGCCGCCGAAATTTTTGCCGAGAGCGACATGATCATCAAGGTCAAGGAACCCCAGCCGGTCGAATACCGGCAGTTGCGCCGCGGGCAGATTCTCTACACCTACCTCCATCTGGCGCCGGACCCGCTGCAGACACAGGGCCTGATCGACAGCGGCGCGATATGCATCGCCTATGAAACCGTGACCGACGGGCGCGGCGGCCTGCCGCTGCTGGCGCCGATGTCCGAGGTGGCCGGGCGCATGTCGATCCAGGCCGCGGCCAAGGCGCTGGAAATTTCGTCCGGCGGCTCCGGGGTACTGCTGGGCGGCGTGCCCGGCGTCGCCCCGGCCCATGTCACGGTGATCGGCGGCGGCGTGGTCGGCATCCATGCCGCGCGCATGGCGCTGGGACTGGGGGCGCAGGTGACCATCCTCGACCGTTCGCTGGCGCGCCTGAGGGAAATCGACAATGACTTCGGCGGGCGGATTCGCACCCTGTTCTCGACCCATGACGCCATCGAGGCCGAAATGCGCATTGCCGACGCGGTGATCGGTGCGGTGCTGATCCCCGGCGCAGCGGCACCGAAACTGGTCACGCGGGAAATGATCGGACTGATGAAGCCGGGATCGGTGCTGGTCGATGTCGCGATCGACCAGGGCGGATGCGCCGAAACCTCGCAGGCAACCACCCATCAGGACCCGACCTACGTGGTCGACGGCGTGATCCACTACTGCGTCGCCAACATGCCCGGCGGTGTCGCGCGGACATCGACCCAGGCGCTGACCAACGCGACGCTGGAACATGCCCTGGCGATTGCCAACCAGGGCGTCAGGCAGGCCTTGCTGCACGATGGCAATCTGCGCAACGGACTCAACGTCTGCGACGGAAAAGTCACCTGCGAGGCCGTGGCCAGGGATCTCGGCCATCCCTATGTGCCTGCCGCAGAGGCACTGGCGGCGATCGAGTAACGCTCACGGCCGCGCGAGCCACCCGCTGATGCGGAAACACGCGAAAGGCGAATTGAAGGCCCGCCCCCCATCCCCCCTCACGGGGGGCTACTGATCGGCTCGCTTCGCTCGACATTTGCCCGTCGCTCCGAACAAGTTATTTCGGGTTAAGGCCGCTCAAGAGTTGGCGCTGGCGACACGGCGCGCCCGCGTCGCCGCTTGCGCCTAGCGCTCGGTGGCAGCCACCAGTCCGCGCTTGGAGAAAGTCAGCAGCGAGCCGTCGCCGGCGACCGCCGCCGCGGTCAGCGCAAGCCTGTCGTCGCGCTGGCGGGCGACGAAGCTGATGCCCCCGTCGCTGCTGCTCAGCGTCACGCCGTCGAGCCCTACGGCCCACAGCGTGTTTCCCGATTCGACCAGGTCGGTGATGGAACTCTTGGTATTGGTGATCGACTGGCGCCAGGATTT
>JAUYSD010000361.1 GCA_030696505.1 Sulfuritalea sp.
CCATGAACCTGACCGAGCCGCAGGCCGGCTCCGATCTCGCCGCGATCCGCTGCCGCGCCGAGCCGCAGGCCGACGGCAGCTACCGCCTCGGCGGGCAGAAGATTTTCATTTCCTACGGCGACCACGAGATCACGCCCAACATCGTGCACCTGGTGCTGGCCCGCCTGCCCGATGCGCCGCCGGGGGTGAAGGGCATTTCGATGTTCCTGGTGCCGAAGTACCTGGTCAATGCCGACGGCAGCCTCGGCGCGCGAAACGACGTGCGCTGCGTCGGCCTCGAACACAAGCTGGGCATCCACGGCAGCCCGACCTGCGCCATGAGCTTCGGCGACAACGGAGGCGACAGTAAGGGAGCTGCGGGCTGGATCGTCGGCGAGCCCAACCGCGGCCTCGAATACATGTTCATCAAGATGAACGAAGCGCGCTTCGGCGTCGGCGTGCAGGGCATCGGCATCGGCGAGCGCGCTTACCAGCAGGCGCTGGCCTTCGCCCGCGAGCGCGTGCAGGGGCGCGACGCGGTGAGCGGCGCGGTCGGCCAGCCGATCATCAAGCATCCCGACGTCAAGCGCATGCTGCTGACCATGCGCGCCCGCATCATGGCGGCACGCGCGCTGGCCTACACGGCAGCCGGCTGGTTCGACCTGGCGCGGCATTCGCCCGACCGGGCCGCGGCCGACAAGGCCAAACGCTACGTGGATCTCTTGATGCCGGTGGTCAAGGGCTGGAGCACCGAGCTGTGCCAGCAAGTCTGCTACGACGCGATCCAGGTGCACGGCGGCATGGGCTTCGTCGAGGAGACCGGCGTCGCCCAGCATTACCGCGATGCGCGCATCATCACCATCTACGAAGGCACCACCGGCATCCAGGCCAACGACCTGGTCGGGCGCAAAGTGCTGCGCGAAAACGGCGCGAGCTTGCGCGAGCTGATCGTCGACATGCGCGGCGTCGCCGCCGAACTCGCGGCAGCCGAAGGCATGCAGTCGATGGCGGTGCGCTTCGATGAGGACATCGCCGCGCTGGAACGCGCGCTGGACTGGATCCTGGCCAACGGGCGCGACCACCTCGCCGCGGTGCTGGCCGGCGCGGTGCCTTTCCTGCACCTGCTCGGCTGTGTCTGCGGCAGCTGGCAACTGGCGCGCGTGGCGCTCGCCGCGGCGCGGCAGGCCGACGGCAACAGCTACGGTGCCGACTACCTGCGCGGCCTGATCGAACTCGCCCACTTCCACGCCCACGCCCTCGCAGTGCAGGCGCCGGCGCTATCGGCCGCAATAGTTGGCGCTGGCGAGACGGCGGCGGCAAGCAGCTTCGCCCTGGCCTAGGCTCCGGCCTGTCGCCAGGCGCCGCGGGCGGCGCCGACTCTTCCCCGAACGCCGATTGACGCAGCGCAGCTAATGCGCCGCGTCATGACTTGTTCACACAAGCGGCCTATAAGGAAGATGCATCGCGGCCGCGATGGCGCAACCGGGAGAGCGAACATGACTTGGACCGAATTGCATCACAGGGCGCAGGAACTGGGCTTCGAGTTGGCATGCCGTACGCGCACCGCCGAAAGCGGCGGCTACCTCCCCGAATTGTCGTCGCCGCCGGGGAACGACCGCGGCTGGCTTTGCGTCGGCAGCTATGGCCAGGAGGCGGGCCTGTGGGCGCAGGGCTTGACGCCGCAGACACGCGCGCTGCCGGCGCAACGCGTCGCGGCGATCATATCGGGCTGCAGCGAACACGTCGGAACCCTGGGCGATTACGACGACGAGTTCCGCGCCGCGATGGCGCCGCTGCTGGCCGCGGCGAGCCATCCGGAACACGGGCTGGCGCCGGCCTGAAGCGGGGCGGCGCGAGGCCGTCGCCGTGCCGCCAACGCCAACTCTGCTCACCTGCCGAAGCGGGTTTCCGGCGGGAAGTCGAGGCCGAAGCTCTGCCGCAGCACGCGCAGCAGTTCCTCGTCGTCGGCCAGCGTGCGGCTTTCGAGTTTGACACCGGCGCCGCGATCCTCGACCAGCTTGCGGTTGCGCAGGATCATGCGCTTGTGCGGGGCCGGCAACTGCACCGTCAGCGTCTGCACAAAGCGCGAGTTGGGGTGGGTCGTCAGGTAGTGGTTGACGACTTCATAGTCGACTTGCTGCTGCGGCTCCAGGGTGAAGGCATAGAGGTCGTGCCAGGCCTTGTCGCGGCTCGATTGCAGGACCCAGCCCGCGCCGGCTTCCTCGATCAGGCGATAGTTCCAGGCGTAGTGCCGCACCTCCGCGCCGACGACGAAGGGCACCGGCAGCAGCAGGCCTTCGCCGCCGAAACCGACGTCGGCCAGCCAGCGCTCGCCCTCGGCCGCCACCAGCAGCAGCATGTGGGTGCGCGGCAACAAGGCCGTGGTGCCGTAGCGCACGCGCGCGGCGAGCTGCGTGACGCCGAAACCGAAGGCACGCAGCACCGCGGCGAACAGCAGGTTGTGCTCGAAGCAATAGCCGCCTCGGCGCCCCGCGACCAGCTTGGCCTGGATGCCGGGCAGGTCGAGTGCGATCGGCAGACCGCGCAGGATGTCGAGGTTTTCGAAGGGAATCCGCGTCGCGTGCGCGAGGTGCAGGGCTTGCAGCGCCGACAGCGTCGGCGCGATGTCTCCGGCATAGCCGGTGCGCTGCAGGTAGGCCGTCAGATCGAGTTCAGGATGGTCGCTCAAGCGTGCACTCCGCGCGAAGGAATACCCGCCGGGCGGCGGCGAAGGCTGGTGTCCACATGGCTTGCAGGGTCATCGCATGACATTTTTTGAATAGCTGTTAGAGCCATTATTGCATGGAGCAATCGGCGCATCCGGCGTAAGGTTGGCCGTCGAATTTTCATGCGGGGACGGCGATGGAGGTTTCCTTCAGCAAGGAGGTGGACCAGTTGCGCCTGGGCGCCGGCGAGACCTTGCACGGCGAAGGCATCCTGGCCATCACCAAGGCGCTGTTGCAATCGGGCGTGGCCTATGTCGGCGGCTACCAGGGCGCGCCGGTGTCGCACCTGCTCGACGTCATGGTGCAGGCGGCGGACTACATGGCCGAGCTGGGGGTGCATGTCGAAGCCTGCTCCAACGAGGCTTCCGCCGCCGCGATGTTGGGCGCCTCGATCCACTATCCGCTGCGCGGCGCCGTGACCTGGAAGTCGGTGGTCGGCACCAATGTCGCGGCCGATGCGCTGTCCAACCTGGCTTCGCCCGGCGTCGTGGGCGGCGCGCTGATCATCGTCGGCGAGGATTACGGCGAAGGCGCCAGCGTGATCCAGGAACGCAGCCATGCCTTCGCCATGAAGTCGTCCTTGCTGCTGCTCGATCCGCGGCCGCAGTTGCCGAACATGGTGCGCATGGTGAGCCACGGCTTCGCCCTGTCGGAGGCCTGCAACACGCCGGCCATCCTGCAGCTGCGGGTGCGCGCCTGCCATGTGCGCGGCAGCTTCGAGTGCCGCGACAACGTCGCGCCGGCGGTTTCGCGCAAGGCCTTGCTGGCCGAGCCGGCGCGCTTCGATTACGAAAAGCTGGCGCATCCGCCGGCCACCTTCCGCCAGGAAAAACTGAAGACCGAGCAACGCCTGCCGGCGGCGCGGCGCTACATCGTCGAGCAGGGGCTCAATGAAATCTTCGCCGGAAGACGTAACGACATCGGCATCATCGTCCAGGGCGGCCTGCACAACACCCTGGTGCGCGCGCTGCAGCAGTTCAATCTGGCCGATGCCTTCGGCGCTGCCGAATTTCCTATCCTCGCGCTCAACGTCACCTATCCGCTGGTGCCGCAGCAGATCGCCGACTTCTGCCGCGGCAAGCGCGCCGTGCTGGTGGTCGAGGAAGGCCAGCCCGAGTACATCGAGCAGGAGATCGCCACGACGCTGCGCCGCGAGGACCATGGCAACACCGGCACGGCGATCCACGGCAAGGATCTGCTGCAGATGGCCGGCGAATACACGGTCGAAGTCGTCGCCGCAGGGTTGGTGAAGTTTCTCGCGCGCCACACCGCCGATCTGCCGCTGGCCGCCGCGCAGGACTGGCTGGCGGCGAATGCCGCGCGCCGCCAGGCGGTGGCCGACCAGCTCGCCGCGCCCTTGCCGCCGCGGCCGCCGCAGTTCTGCACCGGCTGTCCGGAGCGGCCGGTGTTTTCCGCCTTGAAGCTGGCGCAGGCCAACGTCGGCCCGGTGCATGTCGCGGCCGACATCGGCTGCCATTCCTTCGCCACCTTCGAGCCCTTCGGCTTCGGCCACACCATACTGGGCTACGGCATGAGCCTGGCCAGCCGCGCCGGCGTCTCGCCCATGCTCGGGCGGCGCGCGCTGGCGGTGATGGGCGACGGCGGCTTCTGGCACAACGGCCTCTTGACCGGCGTCGAGTCGGCGCTGTTCAACAAGACCGATGCCGTGCTGCTGATCATGAAGAACGGCTACACGGCGGCCACCGGCACCCAGGAAATCATCTCGACGCCCGATGAGGCGCAGAAGGCCGGCGCGCCCGACAAGCGCCTGAGCCTGGTCGATCGCAACCAGACCATCGAGCGCACGCTGACGGGCCTCGGCGTGAGCTGGCTGCGCACGGTGCCCAGCTACGAGGTGGACGCGATGCGCCGCACCCTGGAAGAGGCCTTCACTACCGGGGTCGGCGGGCTCAAGGTGATCGTCGCCGCGGGCGAATGCCAGCTCGAGCGCCAGCGCCGCGTCAAGCCCTGGCTGGCCGGATTGCTCAAGGCCGGCAGGCGCGTGGTCAAGGTGAAATACGGCGTCGACGCGGACGTCTGCTCGGGCGACCATTCCTGCATCCGCCTTTCAGGCTGCCCGACGCTGACCCTGAAGGACAGCGATGACCCCTTGAAGGTCGATCCGGTCGCGACCGTCATCGACGGCTGCGTCGGCTGCGGCCTGTGCGGCGAGAACGCCCACGCCGCGACCTTGTGCCCATCCTTCTACCGCGTCGAGGTAGTGCAGAACCCGGGCCTCGCGGAGCGCGCGTTGGCGGCAATTCGCCGTGGTTTCATTGGTATGTGGCAGCCGGCATGAACGCGCAGCAGCCGATCACGATACTGATCGCCGCGCTGGGCGGCGAAGGCGGCGGCGTGGTGGCCGAATGGCTGGTCGATATCGCCACACGCGCCGGCCATCCGGCGCAGGCCACCTCGATTCCCGGCGTGGCGCAGCGCACGGGGGCCACCACCTATTACGTCGAGATCCATTCGCAGACCCGTGTCGAACTCGGCGGCCGCACACCCGTGCTGAGCCTGGCGCCGGTGCCGGGCTGCGTGGACCTGATGGTCGCCTCCGAGCTGCTCGAAGCGGTGCGCGCGATCCACAACGGCTTCGTCTCGCTCGAGCGCACCACGCTGCTGGCGTCGTCGCAGCGCACCCTGACCACCTTCGAGAAGCTGGCGCCGGGCGACGGCCGCTTCGACAGCGAGCGCCTGCTGCAGGTCGCCGCCGCCAACTGCCGGCAACTGGCGAGCTTCGACGTCGCCGCCACGGCGCGCGAAACCGGCACGGTGCCCAGCGCCGTGCTGTGCGGCGCAATTGCCGGCAGCGGCGTACTGCCCTTCGCCCGCGTGGCCTTCGAGGAGGTGATCGGCGCCTCGGGGCGCGGCGTCGAGGCCAGCCTGCGCGGTTTCGCGCTGGGTTTCGAGCGCTGCGGCGCGGCGCTCGGCGGGGCGCCAGCACCAACTCTTGCGGCGCAAGCCGACCTCATCGCCCTGGGCCATGCGCGCGTCGTCGAATTCCAGGACGCGGCCTACGGCGAGCTGTATCGCCAACGCGTCGAACGCCTGCGCGAGGCCGAACGACGCGCCGATCCGCAGGCGCGGCACGGCGCCGAACTGGCGCGCGAAGGCGCCCGCTTTCTGGCGCTGTGGATGGCTTTCGACGATGTCATCCGCGTCGCCGACCTGAAGAGCCGCGCCGGCCGCTTTGCCCGCGTGCGCGCCGAGGCAGGCGCCGCGGCGGGCGATCTGCTGCGCATCGCCGATCACTTCAAGCCCGGCGTGACGGAGCTGGCGGGGCTGCTGCCGCCGTCAACAGGGCAGCGCCTGCTGGCCTGGGAAGGCCGCCGCCGACAGGCGGGCAAGGCGCCGCTGGGCCTCGCCTTGAAACTTCGCGCCGACAGCATTTTCGGTTTTCTCGCGCTGCGCCTGCTGGCCGGCCTGCGCCCGCTGCGCCGCCGCGGCCAGCGCTACGCCGCGGAGCAGGTGCTGATCGAACGCTGGCTGGCCGCGGTGGAACAAGCCGCGGCGCGCGATTGGCAGGCCGGCTTCGAACTCGCGCTCTGCGCGCGGCTGGTCAAGGGCTACGGTGCGACCAACGAGCGCGCCAAGGACAACCTGCGCCACATCGTCGAGCACCTGGCGCACAAGGATGCCGCCGACATAGCCCGGGCGCGCAGCGCGGCGCTGGCCGACGAAGCCGGCAGCGGCCTCGATCAGGCGCTGCTACAGGCCGGTGCGCCGCCGCGCGCCATCAAGCCGGTGCCGGTGCGCTGGTTCAAGGCCGGCGCACGCTGAAAGACCCGCGCCGCCGGCCGAGCACCAACCCGCATTGCGGCGAGATTGATATCCCGCGCAATGAGGCCGATGATGGGGCCTGACGGGAGGTAGCAATAATGCGCATCGGATTTTTCGGGGCGGCCGGCGAAGTGACCGGCTCGTGCACCCTGGTCGAAACCGGCGAATGCCGGTTTCTGGTCGATTGCGGCATGTTCCAGGGAGGGCGCGAGGCGCGCGCAAAGAACCTCAATGCGCTGAAGTTCGGCTTCGACGTGCGCGCCATCGATTTTGTATTGCTGACGCATGCCCATATCGACCATTCCGGCCTCTTGCCGCTGCTGTCGGTGCTCGGCTATCGCGGCCCGGTCTATGCCACGCCGGCGACGATCGACCTGCTCCAGGTGCTGCTGCGCGACAGCGCGCATATTCAGGAGAAGGAATCCGAGTGGCAGTTGCGCCATCGGCGGCGCCATGGCCGCAGCGGCAGCGTGCAGCCGCCGCTTTACACCGTGGCGCAAGCCGAGGCGGCGCTCAAGCTGCTGCGTCCGGCGCCCTACCGCGAGCCGATTCGCCCGGCCGAGAATATATCGGTCAGCTTCCACGACGCCGGCCATATTCTCGGTTCCGCCTGGCTCGACGTGACGCTCGCCGATGCGGGCAAGCCGCGCCGGCTGGTGTTTTCCGGCGACCTCGGGATGCGCGACCGGCCGCTGCTGCATGATCCGGAGAAGGTCGCCGACGGAGCCGATGTGCTGCTGATCGAATCGACCTACGGCGACCGCCTGCACCGTCCCTTCAGCGAAACCGAGGATGAACTGGTGGCGGCTTTCGAACGCACGCGCCATACCCGAGGCAACCTGATCATCCCCGCCTTCGCCGTCGGCCGCACCCAGGAGATCATCTACATCCTGGCCGATCTGGTGCGTCGCGAGCGTCTTGCGCCGCTCAAGATCTACATCGATTCGCCGATGGCCACGACCGCCACGCACATCACGCTGCAGCATCCGGCCCTGGTCGACAGCCATACCCACGAACTGATCGACTGGATGCGGCAGCATCCGGGAAAAATCAGACTGGAGTTCGTCGCCGACGTCGACCAGTCGCGCGCGCTGAACGAGGTTCGCAGCGGCGCGGTGATCATCTCGGCCAGCGGCATGTGCGATGCCGGCCGCATCAAGTACCACCTGCGCGAGAACCTGCCGCGCAGCGAATGCAGCATCCTCATCACCGGCTTCCAGGCCGCGGGAACGCTCGGCCGCCGGCTGGTCGACGGCGCCCGCCTGGTCCATATCTTCGGCAAGGCCATCCCGGTCAGGGCCCGCATTCATACGGTGGGCGGCCTGTCGGCCCATGCCGATCGAAGCGGGCTGCTCGACTGACTGCGCGGGTTCCACAGGCCGCCGAAACATGCCTACGTCGTGCATGGCGAAGCCGCCGCCGCCGCGGTGTTCGCCCAGGCCATCCAGGACGAACTGGGCTGGCCCCGGCCGCACCTGCCCCAGCTCGGCGAGCGGATCGATCTGTAGCGCAAAGCATCGCGATGCGTGGCGAAGCAGGCGCATCATGCGACGGCCACTTGCGGCGATAGAACCGCAACCACTGCCGGAAAGCGAATCTTCAAGCGGAGCATTTCGGCGCCAAGGAAATGCTGCACAGCACCAAGACCGCCCGTATGGCATTTTTGAAAAAAATGGTTGACAGCAATCAAGCATTCTTGATAATTTGCTGCCAAGAACTGACGGATCATCGTCTGAAACAAATACATCCTCGTCTGCCGCCAATGATGCCGGCAGTATGAGGTGGCTAAGAAAGCCCAAAGCAGCGCTTGCGCTGCTTTGGGCTTTTTTTGTTTCGTCGGTTCCTGGATTTTGGCGTTAACGCCGCATGAATCTCCGGTGCGGTAGCCGGAAGAAATCCGCTCGACGAGTGGGGATTGTCCGGGACAGAGGGTAGTTGGTCGTTCTGGGTTTGTTTTGTTTTTGTGGTAGCGGGCCAAACGAGAGTATTTCCACAACCAAGCAAGGAGAAAACAGTGAGCAAAATTAGTCGGCGTCGCTTCATGCAGATTAGCGGTAGTTTGGTGGCTGCAGGTGCAATACCTGGAGCCGGTCTATTGACCAAAAGTAGTTTCGCTGCCGAACCGATCAAGCTCGGTTTGCTGCATTCACTCACAGGCACCATCGCCATTGCCGAGGCCGCTTTGGTCGAAGCCGAGAAAATGGCAATTGACGAGATCAATGCCGCCGGGGGCGTTCTCGGACGGATGATTGACCCCGTCGTGGCTGACGGCGCCAGCGATTGGCCGACATTCGCCGAGAAAACCAAACAGCTCCTGCAACGGGACAAGGTGGCGGCCATCGTCGGCTGTTATACCTCGGCTTCGCGCAAGGCTGTTCTGCCGGTCCTCAAGCAGTCCAAGGGGCTGCTCTACTACCCGACCTACTACGAGGGCCAGGAAGAGGACAAGCACGTTATCTACACGTCGCAAGAGGCGACCCAGTCGGTAATTTCCGCAATCGAGTGGATGGCCAAGCAGCAGGGCAAGACATTCTTCCTGGTCGGCTCCGACTACATCTATCCGCGCACCTGCAACAAGATCGCCAAGCCGACCGTTGCGCGCCTCGGTGGCAAGGTGGTGGGCGAAGAATATGCTCCCCTCGGGCACACCGAGTTCTCCTCCATCATCAACAAGATCAAGGCGGCCAAGCCGGACTGGATCTACAGCACCGTCGTCGGCGGCAGCAATGTGGCGTTCTACAAGCAGTTGAAAGCTGCCGGCCTCGATGGCGGCAAACAGAAACTGCTGTCCACGGTCGTCTCGGAAAACGAGATTGACGGCATCGGCAAGGAGAATGCCGTCGGCTATTACGCCTGCATGGGGTACTTCCAGAGCATCAAGAGCCCGGAAAACGAAAAATTCGTCAAGGCCATCAAGGCCAAGTATGGCCAGGATCGCGTCGTCGGCGATCCAATGGAATGCGCCTACAACTCGGTTTACCTGTGGAAGATGGCCGTCGAGAAGGCAAAGTCCTTCGACGTGGACAAAGTTACGGCGGCTTCCAGCGGAATTGAATTCAGCGCTCCGGAAGGCAAGGTCACAGTTCACAAGACCAACCATCACGTCTCGAAAAAGGTTCGCATCGGCCGCGCCCGAGCAGATGGGCAGTTCGATATCGTGCATGAATCGGGCGTCATCGAGCCGAACCCCTTCCCCAAGCTCTAAGCACGCAGCATGACCTTTCGCCGGGGCAATCAGGCGCCCCGGCGAAAGGCTGTCATTCCCGCCGCGATATCGATAGAGGAAACCTTTGTGACCTTTGGCATTTTCGTAATGCAGTTGTTCAACGGGCTGAGCCTGTTCACCATCCTATTGCTGATGGCATTGGGACTGGCGATCGTCTTCGGCTTGATGGGCGTCATCAATATGGCTCACGGCGAGATCATGGCCATGGGAGCCTATACAACCTATCTCACCGCCAGCTTCATCGAACACCATTTGCCCGGACTGATGGGCGTTTACCTGTTTATCGCCATCCTGCTTGCCTTTGCCGTCACGTTCGCCTTCGGCTATGTGCTGGAACGCGGATTCATTCGCTGGTTCTATCACCGCCCGCTGGACACCCTCCTGGCGACCTGGGGTCTCAGCCTGATTCTGCAGCAGACCTACCGGTCGGTGTTTGGTGCGCAGGAAGTAAGTGTTCCTTTGACTACATGGCTTTCCGGCGCATGGGAGCCTACCGAAACCATTCAGTTGCCACTCAACCGCATATTCATCGTCGCCCTGACGATTCTGGTGACGCTGGGCGTCTGGTACATCCTGCACAAGACGCGCTGGGGGCTCCGCGCACGTGCCGTGACCCAAAACCGCGCCATGAGTTCTGCGGTCGGGATCGACACCAACCGCGTCGACGCGCTCATTTTCGCACTCGGCTCCGGACTCGCCGGTATAGCCGGCAGCGTATTCACCATGGTCGGCTCCACCAATCCCGGCACCGGCCAGCTCTATATCGTCGACTCCTTCATCGTCGTCGTTTTCGGCGGCGTCGCCAGCCTTCTGGGAACGGCTGCCTCGAGCTTTCTCATCGCCCAGATGCAGACCGCGCTGGAATATTTGATGAGCGGTTCAATGGCCAAAGTCGCGATTCTCCTGCTGGTGATCACCGTCTTGTACTTTCGTCCGAATGGTCTGTTTGCTTCGAAAGTGAGGGCCTGATCTGATGAACATCTCGGCTAAACAGGGCGAGCGGTTCGCTCACGCGGGTTTGGCATTGCTGCTGCTCGGACTGCTGCCGCTGGCGCTCGGACCCTACTGGCTCAACCTTGTCGGCAAGTACCTGGCCTTTTCCTTCGTCGCCGTTGGGATCGTGCTGGCCTGGGGCTACTGCGGCATTCTCAGCCTTGGCCAGGGGGTCTTCTTTGGCTTCGGCGGCTACGCCATGGCGATGTTTCTCAAGCTGGAAGCATCGGCACCCGAACTGCCCGATTTCATGGTCTGGAGCAGCGTCGAGAAGCTGCCGTTCTGGTGGGAGCCTTACTCCAGTCTGACCGTCACCATCGCGTCGATCTTCCTCGTACCCATTCCGGTTGCCTTCATTTTCGCGTACGCGATATTCCGCAAACGCGTCAGCGGGGTGTACTTCGCGATTGTCACGATCGCCCTGTCCATGACCCTGGTGGTGCTGAACATCGGCCAGCAGGGCGAGACCGGCGGCGCCAACGGCATTACCGACTTCAGCACATTGCTCGGCTTCGACATCATCAATGACGCCGGCAAAGTGGCCATCTACTGGGTCGAAGTGGTGCTGCTGCTGACGGCGACCACGCTGGCGGCATTGTTGCTGCATAGCCGTTTCGGCAAGCTGCTTATCGCTGTCCGCGACCGGGAAGACCGCGTTCGCTTTTCCGGCTTCGACACCGCGATGATCAAGGCCTTCATATTCACGGTTTCGGCGGTACTCTCATCCGTTGGTGGCGCCATGTTTGCGCTGCAGGCCGGCCTTGTCACGCCGAGCCTGATAGGTGCTGTGACTTCAGTCGAACTGGTGATCTACGCCGCCGTCGGCGGGCGACTGTCAGTGGTCGGTGCCGTTATCGGAGCCCTGTTGGTCGGCTTCATGAAGTCCTACCTGTCGGAACACTTTCCTGAAATCTGGCTGTTCTTCCTGGGAGGCATGTTCATCTTCGTCGTCTGGGTATTGCCGAACGGTCTCGCCGATCTGTTCCGGAAAATCTTGCGAGTGAAAGCCTGAAAGGCCGCATGCCATGGACAACGCTCTCGCCTCTACATCTTTTGCCGTCGCGTCCGAGCGGCCGGAATCGACCACCGCCCGCCCTCTTGTCAATGCGAAATCGACTCCCATGAATGGAAAAATCCTGTCCATTGAAGCGCTGACTGTCTCGTTCGACGGCTTCAAGGCGGTCGACGGCCTGGACATGTCGATTGATGAAAACGAACTGCGGGTCGTCATCGGCCCCAATGGCGCCGGCAAGACCACCTTGCTGGATATGATTTGCGGCAAAACCAAGCCGACCAGCGGCAGCATTCGCTTCCGTGGCACCGAACTCGGCAAGCTGTCCGATTATCAAATCGTGCGCCTCGGGGTCGGCCGCAAGTTCCAGACGCCATCGATCTACGAAGACCTCACCGTAGCCGAGAACCTGGAGATATCCATTCCCCAGGTGCATGGCGTGTGGGCATCGATCTTCTTTCGCCGCAGCAAGGAAGTCCGCGAGCGCATCGGCTACGTCGCCGAGGAAATCATGCTCAAGGATCACCTACGGATGAAGTCGGGAAAGCTTTCGCATGGCCAGAAGCAGTGGCTGGAGATCGGCTTGCTGCTGATGCAGGACTCCGACCTGATGCTGCTCGACGAGCCGGTAGCCGGGATGAGCCCGCGCGAACGGGAGGAGACGGCCGAACTGCTGAAGCGGATCGCGAACGGCAAGTCTCTGGTGGTGATCGAGCACGACATGGACTTCGTCCGCTCGATAGCGAAAAAAGTCACTGTCCTCCACCAGGGACGACTGCTCTCCGAAGGCAGCGTGGAGGAGGTCCAAAACGATCCTCGCGTCATAGAAGTCTACCTGGGACATTGAGGCCAGCCATGTTGAAAGTGCATAACCTGAATGTCGCCTACGGCGAAAGCCACGTGATCCACGACGCGTCCTTCCTGGTGCAACCGGGCGCGGCAATGGCAATTGTCGGCCGCAATGGCATGGGCAAGAGCACGCTGCTCAAGTCCCTGATCGGCATGGTGCCCGCGCGACACGGTTCTTCGATCAACCTCGAGGGCAGAGAACTGGTGGGAACCGAGAGCCACAAACGCGTGCAGGCGGGGCTGGCTTTCGTCCCCCAGGGGCGACTCATCTTCCCGCAGCTGACTGTCGAGGAGAACCTCCTCACCGGACTGGAAACCCGGCGCTACAAGGAGATTCCATCCTTCCTCTACGAGTTTTTCCCGGTTCTCAAGGATATGCGCAATCGCAAGGGCGGCAACCTCTCCGGCGGCCAACAGCAGCAGTTGGCGATTGCCCGGGCACTGGCATCGAAGCCACGACTGCTGATCCTCGACGAACCCACCGAAGGCATACAGCCTTCGATCATCAAAGAGATCGCGCGCTCGCTCAATGCACTGCGCGCAGAGCTGAACATCGCGATATTGGTGTCCGAGCAAGTCCTTTCCTTCGCCCTGGAGGTAGCGGACCGCCTGCTGGTCATCGATCGCGGTCGTATCGTCCGCGAAGCCGACAAGGCCAACCTCAACCTCGACGAGGTGCGGTCCTACCTTACCGTCTGAATGGGCTTTTTTTACAAACACCAAAGGAGAGCATGATGAGACATGGCGATATTTCAAGCAGCAACGATTGCGTCGGCGTCGCAGTCGTCAACTACAAGATGCCGCGCCTTCATACCAAGGCGGAAGTGCTGGAGAACGCCCGCAAGATAGGCGACATGGTGGTCGGCATGAAACAGGGCCTGCCGGGGATGGACCTCGTGGTGTTCCCGGAATATTCGACCCACGGCATCATGTACGACTCCAAGGAAATGTACGAGACCGCATCCACCGTTCCCGGTGACGAAACGGAAATATTCGCCGCGGCCTGCCGCAAGGCCAACGTCTGGGGGGTGTTCTCCCTCACCGGCGAGCGCCACGAGGAACACCCCAAGAAGGCTCCCTACAACACCCTGATCCTGATGAACAACAAGGGCGAGATCGTGCAGAAATACCGCAAGATCATGCCGTGGGTTCCGATCGAGGGCTGGTATCCGGGAGATTGCACCTACGTATCGGACGGCCCCAAGGGGCTCAAGGTCAGCCTGATCATTTGCGACGATGGCAACTACCCGGAGATCTGGCGCGACTGCGCCATGCGCGGCGCCGAACTGGTCGTCCGCTGCCAGGGCTACATGTACCCGGCCAAGGAGCAGCAGGTCATGGTGGCAAAGACCATGGCATGGATGAACAACATCTATGTCGCGGTGGCCAACGCTACCGGCTTCGACGGTGTCTATTCCTATTTCGGCCACTCGGCCATCGTCGGCTTCGATGGCCGAACCCTGGGCGAGTGCGGTGAAGAGGACATGGGCATCCAGTACGCCGAGTTGTCGATGTCGCTGATCCGCGACGCGCGCCGCAACTCCCAGTCGAACAACCATCTCTACAAGCTGCTGCACCGCGGCTACACCGGGAAGATCAATTCCGGCGAGGGACCGGATGGCGTTGCCGCCTGTCCGTTCCAGTTCTATTCGAAGTGGGTCAATGATCCCGACGGAACCAAGAAGATGGTCGAATCCCTGACCCGAAATACTCCGGGAACCGAAGAATGCCCGATCGAGGGTATTCCGAACACGGCGCAACAGCATCGCTGATTTTCCGGCGCAGCGAGGCTGCTCTTACAGAAGAGCGGCCTCGCGCCGGATGCGCCTTGTTGTCCACACGCAGAGAGTCTGAATCCTGGGTGACGAATCTTCATCGCCTAAGGATTCATACGCCATCAGTCAGATTCGAGGTACCAACAAGATGTCAGCAGCCATGAATCAATACCTGATTCCGGTAGAGCCCTATTACTACCCGAGCAGCAACGAAGTCGCGCTGTTCAAGGCGGCCTATGGTCTGCGCATGCCGATGATGCTGAAAGGCCCGACCGGTTGCGGCAAGACGCGTTTCGTCGAATACATGGCCTGGATGCTCGGTCGGCCGCTCATCACCATCGCCTGCAACGAGGACATGACCGCATCGGATCTGGTCGGCCGTTACCTGCTGGATGCCGGCGGGACGGTCTGGCACGACGGTCCGCTGACCACGGCTGTTCGCCACGGTGCAATCTGCTATCTGGACGAAGTCGTCGAGGCCCGCCAGGACACCACGGTGATCATCCACCCGCTCACCGATGCGCGGCGGATTCTGCCGCTGGAAAAGAAGGGCGAAGTGCTTCACGCCCACCCGGATTTCCAACTGGTGGTGTCCTACAACCCCGGTTACCAAAGTATGACCAAGGACCTCAAGCAATCCACCAAACAGCGCTTCGGCGCGATCGACTTTCATTACCCGGATGGCGGGCATGAAGCAGAGATCGTCAAGCACGAAGCGCGCGTCGATGTCGAGACGGCGCGCACCCTGGTCGGGATTGCGCACAAGTCGCGCGCACTCAAGGGGCGCGGGCTGGAGGAAGGCATCTCGACGCGCATGCTGATTTACGCCGGAGCGCTGATTCGGGACGGCGTGGCGGCGGTCGATGCCTGCCGCCTGGCGATGACGCGCCCGATCACCGACGACGAAGCACTTTACAAGGCGCTCGATGGTTTCATCGAGGCCCATTTCGCGTGACCCGGTCGGCTGCCGAAGCCGGCAGGTGAGTGCCCGCATCCGTCACGAACCCGGCACGGCACGGTCAGCGCATGTCCAACCTGGCACGCACATCCAGTAAGCCAGCGGAATGGTCAATCCAGCGCGCGGTCGGCGAGCGCTGGGGCGAATTCGCGGCTAAGCAGCTAGGGCTGCGGCTCGACCGGATCGCCGAGCAGGCGGGACTTCACATCGCCGAACAGCTTGATCAGGCGCTGCCGCGCATCATTCACAGAGATGGAACCGAACAGCATTTCCACGATCTGCTGGACCTGCTGGAAGAACTGCCGGCATTGGGTAGCGGTGAAGCGGCGGGGCTCGCCGGCAGCCTCGCTTACCTGGCCGAACACCTCGATGTGCCTGGCCTGCGTCGCTGGACCGTGACCGGTTTGCGCGCCTACGGTCAACATCCGGCAAAAATGCTGGCCTACTTCCGCCTCGATGATCCGCTGGCTGCCCGCAGCCTGGCTCACGAGCAGGCGAATGTCAGGTTCGCAACGCTCCACAACCTTCTCCAGTACTACGTCGACGGCTTGCTGGGCGACCATCTCGGACTGAGCAGCTGCGGCCAGGGCGCCCTGCACGGGCCACCGCTGCGTTCGGTGGTGACGGAAGGTGGGCTGTTCTTGCCGGAAGGCTACAGCGTGCTGGATGGGGCCGACGGCAGTGCCCTCTATCGTGCGGCCGCTGCCCATGCGGTCGCTCACTTGAAGTTTTCGCCGCAGAAACTGCCGGCAGCAGGACTAAAGCCGATGCTGCTGGCGGTAATTGCGCTGATCGAGGATGCCCGTGTCGAATATCTGATGATGAGGGAATTGCCAGGCCTGCACGCGCTGTGGAGCCGCTTCCACCAAGCCGCCGCGGATGCCGACGGGCTGAGTTTCGCCGGCCTGGGCTGTCGCTTGGCCCTCGCACTTCACGATCCCGACCGTGAGGACGACAACTACTGGGTCAACAAGGGCGTGCGCCTGTTTCGGGAACAATTGAGCGAGCCGGGCGACTATGCGGCCTTTCGCCGCATCGCCTCGATTCTGGCCAACGATCTGGGCCAGATGCGGGTGCGTTTCAGCGCGGAGTCATACGTGCCGGCGCCTGCCTATCGGGATGACAACTCCTTCCTCTGGGATTACGGTGAATCCCAAGCCCCGCCACCACAGCAAGAACCGCTGCAGTTGGACACGGCACGCATGGAGCGCGACGAAAAGGACCAGCAGACCGGTCATGGGGACCAGCCGCAAGCCCCGCCGGCCAGCGTGTCCCCGCTACAGGTACAGGTGCGTTTCGAATACCCCGAGTGGGATTATCAGAGCGCCGTGGAGCGCGACGCTTGGACAACGGTAATCGAGCAGCCGCTGGCAGTGAAAGCCACTATGTCTCTGGCGCCGCCGGTCTCGGCGCCGCAGTCGCATCGCAACCTGTTCTCCATGATCAAGGCGCGCCAGTTGAGCCGGTCGACCAAACTGACCCGCCAATGGGAAGGCGAGGAACTCGACCTGAACGCCGCCGTTGCCGCCAGGGTGGACATGCGATCGGGACTGCCGCCGGATCCCCGCGTCTTCAAGCGCCCCGGCCGGCGCCTGATCGAGTCGGCCATTCTGGTATTGCTGGATATCTCCGAGTCCACCAACGATTGCCTGCCTGGGCGCTTCGAATCGCTGCTGGACGCCATCAAGAGCGCCACCCTGAACTTGGGCACGGCGATGGACGAAGCCAAACAGAAGTTTGCCATCCACGCCTTCTGCTCCAACGGCCGCCAGGAAGTTTCCTACTATCGGCTCAAGGATTTCGACGAGACTTTCGGCGGCGTCGAGCAGACACGGGTGCGGGCGCTGCGGGGCAGCTGCTCCACCCGCATGGGCACCGCGCTGCGTCACGCTCAGGCAATGCTGGCGGAACAAGCCTTCGAGCGGAAGATTCTGCTGCTGGTCACCGACGGGGAACCTTCGGATGTCGATGTCGGGGACGCCAACTACCTGATCGAGGACACGGCACGGGCCGTGCGCGTGATCCATGGTGCAGGCACGATTCCATTCTGCCTGACGGTGGATAAAAAGGCCGAACGCTATGTCGCGCAGATTTTCGGCGACCGCTATCTGCTGCTCGAGAATCCCCAGGATCTCGTGGCGCAGCTGTCACATGTCTTTGTACGCCTGCTTTCGCGATGAGAACGGGCGCCACCCAATTCGTACAGCCGTTGCTATCATTCACGTCATCTCCGCTGAGCGGGATGGCAGTCATAGACGCTTTCAGGGACTACAGATTTGTCTAATCAGCAACCCCTCCACGTCGGCGTGTTGTTTTCCAACACCGGCGTCACCGCCCCGATCGAGCGTACCCAACTCAGCGGTACCTTGTTCGCGATACACGAAGTCAATGCTGCAGGCGGCATCAACGGACGAGAACTGGTGCCGGTCCTCTACGATCCCCAATCGGACGCGGTGCAGTACGCCAGCCTGGCAGAGCGGCTGATACTCAATGACGACGTCAATGTCATCTTCGGCTGCTACATGTCCAGCACGCGCAAGGCGGTGCTGCCGATAGTGGAGAAGTGGAACCGGTTGCTCTTCTACCCCACCATCTACGAGGGGTTCGAGTTCTCCAACAACGTGATCTATACCGGTGCCGCGCCGAACCAGAACAGTGTCCAGCTGGCCGATTTCATGACCCTTAACTTCGGTTCCCGGGTCTATCTGGTCGGTTCCAACTATATCTATCCCTTCGAGTCCAATCGCATCATGACCGATCTGGTGGAACAACGGAATGGCAAGACTGTCGGCAAGCGCTACCTGCCCCTCACGGCCGGCTACGAGGAGTTCACCTCGGTCGTAAGCGACATCAGGAAGCAGCAGCCGGATTTCATCTTTTCGACGGTGGTGGGTGAATCAACCCAGCACCTTTACCGGGCCTACGCCGAGGCAGGCTTGAATCCGAAGGAAATGCCGATCGCCAGCCTGACCACATGCGAAGCCGAGATCAAGGCCATGGGGGCCGAGTATGCGGCCGGCCACTACACCGCAGCACCCTATTTTCAGTCCATCGACTCCGATACCAACCGACGTGTGCTGGATCTGTACAAGGAATTCATGGGTGGAGAAGTCGTTACCAACATGTGCTGGGAAGCTGCTTACTTCCAGGTCCATATGTTTGCCAACGCCATGCGGCAAAGCGGTACCGACCAGGTCGAGGCGCTCCTGCCCGAGTTGCTTGGCGCCGAGTTCCAGGCACCGCAGGGACGGGTGCGCATCGACCCCGCCACGCACCATACCTGTCTCTATCCGAGAATCGGGCGTGCCAATTCAAAGGGGCAATTCACCATTGTGCGAGAGGCCAAGCGTCCGGTGCATCCCGATCCCTATCTGGTCACCTATTCCTTGGGCGACTGGACGACCCAGATCGATACCCTGGACCTGTAAGGGACTAGGCCGGATGCGCAGAACAGGAACACGTAGCACCCCAGAACTGCTCAAGGATTTGCGCAGCCTGCGAGTCGCCGTTTTTCATCCGCGTGACAACGACGGCGAGCAGCTGATTCGCCAGTTGCAGCGAATCGGATGCCAGGTTCAGGCGTTCTGGCCTCTTCCGGCAGAGTTGAACGAGCCGTTCGACGTCGCTTTTCTTGCGGTCAATCCGGAGACCATTGTCCTGGACCTGCCGTGGATCAAAAGCGAAGATGCCCCGATCAGGGTAGCGGTAGTCAACTACGAGAATCCGACGATCGTCGATGGCATGTTGCGACTTGGAGCAAGCGCGGTCATTGCCACGCCTATCCGCTCCTTTGGAGTGCTGTCGACACTGATTCTTGCGCGTCAGCTGGCAGGGGATTTGCGGCAAGAGCGAAAACGCGTGGCCAAGCTGGAGTCCAAGCTTCAGTCGATCCGCAAGATTACCGATGCAAAGAGTGTCCTGATGAACTCGCGTAAGATATCGGAGGAAGATGCCTATGCCGTGATTCGCGATCAGGCAATGGTAAAGCGGGTCACCATCGAAGAGATCGCGACGGCGATCGTCAATGCCAACGAGATTCTTTCGATGGTGGGGGTCAATAGATCCTAGCTTTCGTCACCTGCCGCGGACCGTCAGTGGCCGATCGCTGCCGGCATATGCCGCGCCATTTCATTCGCCCGGCAGGCCCGCAGGCCTGCCTTTGGCTGGAGTGCGGCGCTGCTTACAGGCTGCCGTGCTTCTTCAGCAGCACCACGGCCTCCTCGTAAAGCGCCTTGCCGTTGGCGCCCTTGGCGGCGGCTTCCTTCATCCAGGCCTCGTCGACCTGGTCGGTGGCCTTCTTCCAGCGCACATATTCCGCCGGCGTGATGGTGATGAAGGTGTTGCCGCGATCCTTCGAGATCTTGCGCGCCGGGCCTTCGGGGCCATCGAACACCGTGCCCGCCCACTTCGAGGTCTCGAGGCCGCTGTTGGCGTCGATCACCTTCTTCAGGTCGGCCGGCAGGCTGTCGTATTTGGCCTGGTTCATGGCGAAGGCGAAGATCGAATTGCCCGGCTTAGGCATGCCGGGCGGCACTTCGACGTGGAACTTGGTGATTTCCTGCAGCTTGAACGGCGTCACCACTTCCCAGGGGATGTTGGCGCCGTCGACCACGCCCTTGGCGATGGCTTCGGGCACCTGCGGCGCGGGCATCGGTACCGCGATCATGCCCAGGGCCTCGATCATCTTGGAGCCGAGCCGGCTCGGCGTGCGCACCTTGAGGCCCTTGAGCTCTTCGAGATTCTTCGGCCCGACCTTGCCGAAATGGAAGGTGGCGCCGTCATGCATGTGCATGAAGATGAGCTTGGTGCCCTTGAACTCGTCGAGCGAGTTTTTCTGCACGTATTCCCACAGCGCGGGACTGGCGGTGGTGGCGTTCCTGGTCAGGAAGGGCAGCTCGAAGACTTCCGACTTGGTGAAGCGGCCGGCCTGGTAGGTCGGCAGGGTCCACACCATGTCGACCACGCCGTCCTTGGCCTGGTCGAACAGTTGCGGCGGCGTGCCGCCGAGCTGCATCGCCGGGTAGATCTGGCACTTCAGCCTGTTGGCGGATTCCTTGGCGATCTTGTCGCACCAGGGGCCGATCAGGTTGGCATGGGCGTTCGAGCTGGGCGGCAGGAAGTGATGCACCTTGAGCGTGACTTCCTGGGCGAGGACGCTGCCGCTGCCGAGGGCGATGGCTGCGGTGGTAATCAGTCGTGCGAGTTTGCGGGTTTTCATTGGTATCTCCTCCGTGAAAAACTATTGCTGAAAGGTATGGACCAGGTACAGCGAAATGATCGGGAAACACAGCAGCAGCCCGATGCGCAGAAAATCGGAAATCAGGAAGGGGATGACGCCCTTGAAGGTTTCCACCAGCGGCACGTCCTTCGCCAGCCGGTTGATGATGTAGACATTCATGCCGACCGGCGGATGCACCAGGCCGATCTCCACCACCATCAGCGCCAGGATGCCGAACCAGATCGACTTGTCGACCTGGGACATGCCCCAGTAATCGAGGCCCATCACCATCGGGTAGAAGATCGGGATGGTGAGCAGGATCATCGCCAGCGAATCCATCACGCAGCCGAGCAGGACATAGATCAGCAGGATCATCACCATCACCAGGAGCGGCGACAGGCCGCTTTGTTTGACCCAGGCGGCGAGTTCGCCCGGCATCTGCGACAGCGCCAGCGCGGTGTTGAGCATGTCGGCGCCGAGCAGCACGAGGAAGATCATCGCGGTGGCCTGGGCCGTGCCGACCAGGCTTTCGAGCAGGCCGTTGCCGCGCATGCCGCCGGTGACCACGGCGAGGATGCCGCAGGCCGCGGCGCCGATCG
The DNA here is from genome assembly GCA_030696505.1 of Sulfuritalea sp. Lineage (GTDB taxonomy): Bacteria > Pseudomonadota > Gammaproteobacteria > Burkholderiales > Rhodocyclaceae > Sulfuritalea. The sequence goes on from JAUYSD010000361.1 coordinate 21,119, forward strand.
CCGCGGCTTCGGTCGGATTGGCCCAGCCGCCGTAGATGCCGACGATGACCACGACGAAGACCAGCAGCACCGGCAGCACGGTGATCAGGCTGCTGAGCTTTTCCGCCCAGCTCGCGGCCGGGCCGGCCGGGCCGGCCGCCGGGTCGATGGCGACGATGATGCGCACCACGGCCATGTAGCCGAGCATGGCGATGATGCCGGGCAGCACCGCGGCCATGAACAGCTTGCCGATCGATTCCTGGGTCAGGATGGCGTAGATCACCAGCGGCACCGAGGGCGGGATCATGATGCCCAGCGTGCCGCCGGCAGCCAGCGCGCCGGTGGCCAGCGAACCGGAATAGCCGTAGCGGCGCAGTTCGGGCAGTGCCACCTGGCCCATGGTCGCGGCCGTCGCCAGCGAGGAGCCGCAGATCGCGCCGAAGCCGGCGCAAGCGCCGATCGCGGCCATCGCCACGCCGCCCTTGCGGTGGCCGAGGAAGGCCGAGACGGAACGGAACAGCGCCTTCGACAGGCCGCCGTGGGTGGCGAACTGGCCCATCATGAGGAACAGCGGAATCACCACCAGGTCGTAGTTGGAAAGCCGCGCATAGGCCAGATTCTTCAGCGAGTTGAGCAGCGGCAGCGCGTCGCCGACCAGGTACAGGTAACCGCCGGCGCCGACCATGAACATCGCGATGCCGATCGGGATGCGCAGCACCAGCAATGCCATGAGGATGCCGAACATGATGAAGCCGATGCTGGTCCCGCTCACGGCCTGCCCCGCGCCGCCATGTTCAACTGGTGCAGGAACATGTAGAAGCCGGCGATGGCCAGCAACAGGAAGCCGGGCACCATCAGCGCCTGCGGTATCCACACCGGCCAGGCCAGGATCATCGAGGTTTCGCCGGCGTCCTTGACGGTCATCGCGCCGGCCCAGGAGCGCCAGGCGATCAGCGCGCCGAAGCCGCCGACCAGCAGCGAGCCGATTGCGTCCATGCACCACAGCGTGCGCTGCGACAGGTTGTGGGTGAAGAAATCCACCTTGACGTCGCCATGCAGCAAATGGCAGTAGGGAAAGAACGACGCCGCCGCGCATGCCGCAAGCATCTGCAGGACCTCGACGTCGCCGGGCACGACGAAACCCATGGTCTTGCGGCCGACGATCGAGATGATCGACATCAGCACCAGGCCGACGAAGATCAGGCCGCCGACGATCGCCATCAGCCGCGCCGCGGCGAGCAGGAAATTGCCGAGCGGACCGAAGGTGTCCTTCAATGCGTAGGGAGTGGGTGCTTGCGGTTCCTGCATGCGGCGCCTCTATTGAATCGGCGCATTTTGGCAGGGACGCGGTTTGGCAGATACGGAATGTGGGTACTATTAGCTATCTCAATTTGTTATGGCCCTCGCCCGCTCCGGATGAACCTCAAGCAACTTGAATACTTCGTGCGCGTCGCCGAACTGGGCAGCTTCAGCCGCGCGGCATTGATCCTGAATATCGCCCAGCCGGCGCTGTCGCGCCAGGTGCGCCTGCTGGAAACCGACCTGCATGTCACGCTGCTGATGCGCAACGGCCGCGGCGTGGTGCTGACCGAAGCCGGCAAGCGCCTGTTCGACCACAGCGTCGGCATCCTGCAACTGATGTCGCGGGTGCGCGAAGACCTCGAAAGCACGCGCGGCGAACCGGCCGGACGCATCGTCGTCGGCCTGCCGCCGAGCATGGGCCGGCTGCTGACGCTGCCGCTGGTGGAGGGCTTCCGCCGCAGTTTGCCCAAGGCGCGGCTGGCCATCGTCGAGGGTCTGTCCACCCATCTCGCGGAATGGATCTCCACCGGCCGCGTCGATGTCGGACTGCTGCACAACCCGGAATCGCAGGAGGCGATCGAGTTCACGCCGGTGCTCGACGAGCCGCTGGGCATGGTCAGCCCGGCCGCCACCGGCAAGGGCAGCAAAGTTGCCGGTGGCGCCCCGGTGGCCCTGGCCGAGCTGACGCGCTATCCGCTGATCCTGCCCGAGCGCAGCCATGCGATACGCAAGCTGCTGGAAACTCAGGCCGCGCTGTCCGGCCACAAGCTGAATGTCGCGATGGAAATCTCCAGCGTGCAGTCGATCCTGGAACTGGTGCGCGCCGGCCACGGCCATGCCATCCTGACGACGACCGCGCTGGCCGCCTCGGGCCAGCCGGATAGCTTCGTCCTGCGCCCGCTGAGCGAGCCGCGCCTGACCAGCACGCTGTGCCTGGCGGTCTCCGCGCACAAGCCGTCGACGCCGCTGACCAAGCAGGTGCTGCGCCTGCTGCGCGAACTGATCCTCGCCGCGGCGCAGGCCGTGCCGCCGGCCCCTCGCACCCATAACAAAACGCGATAGCTGTCGAGTCGGCCCTGGTAAGCCTGAAGCTACCGTTCGGCGCGAATGTTCAGATTGATTTGGGGCGACGAGCGCTCGACTTCGCCGAGCAAGACCTCTGCTATTCAATATCCCCAGTTTTCGTGCCTGACCGGTAAGCGGTCGCTCCAGTGGCCGAGTTAACGCTGGTTCTGCTCATCCCGAAACAGGGCGACGACGCGGCTCAGCGTGGCTCGCCCGAGCTTGCCGACGCCGCTCATTTCAAGACCTCCCAGTGTCCGCCCTTGCGCGGCCCGACAAAGCGCAGACGGCCCTCCCTGACCAACTTGGCGGCAGCACGCTCCACCGCGCTTGTCGACTTGCCGATGAACGATGCCAGTTCCGCCAGAGTCAGATCGCGATTCGTTGCCAAGGTGGCGAGTACTTGTTCCGGCGTTTTTACCGGCGTTTTTACCGGCGCTTCTTCAATTGGGGTAGCGACCGACCCAATCTCCGACCCTTTCTCCGACCCTTTCTCCGACCTTTTCTCCGACCCAGCCACCTGCGGTGCCGCGAACGCGAAGTTCACCCATAAGCCAGAGTGCTCGGCCTGCAATTCCGGTGCGGGCATCCGGGCTGCCTGGCAGGCATCCAGCATCCGCTCGATGCCGCGCCTCCATGATTCGATCTGCCCGGCACGAAAAAAGGCGTTGGCAACGTCGGGGTTGAAAGGCAGCGAGGAATGCTTGTCCAGAAGCCGCGCCACGGTCCACTCCGGCGGTAATTGTCCCGGATTCCAGATCATCAGCTTGTCCGGGTAGACGCTGATCTGGATGGGTACCGCGCTGGCATAGTCCTTGTGCACGACAGCGTTCAGGATCGCCTCGCGCAAGGCAGGCTCCGGCACGAGATAGGTCTCGATCCGCTGCAAACCTTCATAGGAAATCCAGGCCTTCAGGTACTTGGCCTGCAATATTTCGATTGTCCGGCTGACCTGCGACAGCAGGCCACCATGCACTTCGTCCTGGAAACGCAGGTCGACGTTGTTCTCGAAAAAGCCAATTTTGATATAGGCGCCGGTGACAAAGTGCTCGGGGTCGGGATGGAACAGCAGCACGGCGGCCCGTTTCAGATACTCGCCTTCCACCAAATGCAGCTTGTCGAGCAGCGCCGGGTCGGGTTCATTCAGAATTTCCGTGGAGAGCCGCCGGCTGTGCAGCGCCAGCTTGCGAAAGTCGGCCAGTATCCGCGGATCGAGATCCCCGGCGCCGACGTAAGGCACCGGCACGCCATCCCAATGCAGGCCCTGCTTCTTCAGCAGAAAACGGCTCAAGGCCGCGCCTTTCAATTCCTGCTTGGTGCTGCCGCTGCGATAGTGATACTCGCCCTTGTAGCTGATCGGGCTCGGGTAGGGCTCGACGCGGATTTCGAGCAGTTCCTTGCCCGCCTCTTCAAGCAGATTCACATCGACCATGATGCCCAGCACGTCGCGCACCTTGTTCGGGATGTCCTCCAGCAGCTTCTTCGCACCCTTGACGCCGACCGCCACGCCCTTGTCGTTGCGCCCGATCACCAGTACGCCGCCCTCGGCATTGGCGAAGCCGCAAATTCATCTCAGGTATTCGTCGCGCCAGGACTCCTTCCACTCGATGTGCTGGTGTTCCTTCATACCAGGCAGATTCTCCCCGTCAATAATTCTTTCATCATACCCGCTTCAGATTGCGGGCCGTGGCAAGCTTGGTCTCCAGCGTGGTGATCTCGGCGTCCAAGTCGGCGAGGACGGTGACGATTTGCAGCGATCAGGTACTCCTCGCAACCCAGCAACGTCTGTCGCAACAGGCGCTGAATCTTAGCTCAAAGTCCGACCTTCCCCCGGCGCATCTCGACCCTCGGCATAGGCATATTTGCCGTGAGCGGAAATCAGTTGGCTTTGCCGGACCACTTTGCGATGAGTATCGAAACAGGACCCGCCCATAACAAAACGCGATAGCTAGTAGTGCCCGCGGCGGCTAGGCCCGCCAGCGACGTTTTGTCAGAATCGCCCCATCGATTATGGGTGGGGCAAATGCAGACTCCGAAGATCAGCGGCATCTCGTCGATGGCGACGCGCCAGGTGCTGGCGGAACTGGCTGCGGCCTATCGGCAGCACAGCGGCACCGAGGTGTCGATCGAGTCGGTGGGCGGCGTCGATGCGGCCAAGCGGGTGCAGGCCGGCGAAGCCTTCGATATCGTGGTGCTGGCCGCCGATGCGATAGACAAGCTGGTCGCGTCGGGACATGTGCTGGCCGACAGCCGAACCGACCTGGTGCGATCAAACGTGGCGATCGCGGTACGCGCCGCTCAGTTTGACGGGCCGCGGCCGGATGTCGGTTCGGAGGATGCGTTGAAGAGCGCCGTGCTGGCCGCGCGCACCCTGGGTTACTCGACCGGGCCGAGCGGCACGGCGTTGCTGCAACTGTTCGCGCGCTGGGGCATTGCCGACCTGGTGCGCGACCGCATCGTCCAGGCGCCGCCCGGCGTGCCGGTGGGTCAGTTGGTGGCCGACGGCGCGGTCGAACTCGGCTTCCAGCAGTTCAGCGAAATGCTGCACCAGCCGGGGATCGCCGTGCTCGGCACCATGCCCGCCGGCTGCGAAATCGTCACCACGTTTTCCGGCGGCATCTGCACCGCCACGAACCAGGCCGGGGCCGCGCGCGCCTTGCTGGCCTTCATGCATTCCCCGGCGGCCGCCGACGCCAAGCGGCGCCACGGCATGGAACCGGCATAAGGAGTTTCACGATGATCATCGACATCCACGGCCACTACACCACGGCGCCGAAGGCGCTGGAGGACTGGCGCACACGGCAGATCACCGGCATCAAGGACCCTGCGGCGATGCCGAAAGTATCCGAGCTGAAGATCAGCGACGACGAGCTGCGCGAGACGATCGAGACCAACCAGTTGGCGAAGATGCGGCAGCGCGGCTCGGACCTGACCATCTTCTCGCCGCGCGCCAGCTTCATGGCCCACCACATCGGCGACTTCAATGTCAGCTCGACCTGGGCCGCGCTCTGCAACGAACTCTGCTACCGGGTTTCGCAACTCTTTCCCGACCACTTCATCGGTGCGGCGATGCTGCCGCAATCGCCCGGCGTCGATCCGGCGAGCTGCATCCCCGAACTCGAAAAGTGCGTCAAGCAATACGGCTTCGTCGGAATCAACCTCAACCCCGACCCTTCCGGCGGCCACTGGACCTCGCCGCCGCTCTACGACCGCCACTGGTATCCGCTCTACGAAAAGATGGTCGAGCATGGCATCCCGGCCATGATCCACGTCTCGACCTCCTGCAATGCCTGCTTCCACACCACCGGCGCGCACTACATCAACGCCGACACCACGGCCTTCATGCAACTGATCCAGGGCGATTTGTTCAGGGATTTCCCGGAACTCAAGTTCGTGATCCCCCACGGTGGCGGCGCCGCGCCCTATCACTGGGGGCGTTACCGCGGCCTGGCGCAGGAACTGAAGAAGCCATTGCTGAAGGATCATCTCCTCAACCACGTGTTTTTCGACACCTGCGTCTACCACCAGCCCGGCATCGACCTGCTGACCAAAGTAATCCCGGTGGAGAACATCCTGTTCGCCTCGGAAATGATCGGCGCCGTGAAGGGCATCGATCCCGAGACCGGCCACAACTTCGACGACACCAAGCGCTACATCGAGGCGACGCTGAACCTCAGTGCGGAAGACCGCTACAAGGTGTACGAGGGCAATGCGCGCCGCGTCTATCCGCGGCTCGATGCGGCGCTGAAAGCGAAAGGAAAATGAGCATGAACAATCTCGGCATCGTCAAACGCAACATTGTCCGCGCCGACCGCGCCGCCGTCGACCAGTTGTCGCGCTTCGGCGTCGCCACCATCCACGAAGCCATGGGCCGCGTCGGCCTCATGAAGCCCTATATGCGGCCGATCTACACCGGTGCCCAGGTCTGCGGCACGGCGGTGACGATCCTGCTGCAGCCCGGCGACAACTGGATGATGCACGTCGCCGCCGAACAGCTGCAGGAAGGCGACGTCGCCGTCGCCGCCTGCATCAGCGACAACGAGGACGGCTTCTTCGGCGACCTGCTGGCGACCAGCTTCCGCGCCCGCGGCGCGCGCGGCCTCATCATCGATGCCGGCGTGCGCGACGTGAAGGATCTCACCGCGATGAACTTCCCGGTGTTCTCGCGCGCCGTCTCGGCCAAAGGCACGATCAAGGCCACGCTGGGTTCGGTGAATATCCCCGTGGTCTGCGCCGGCGCGCTGGTCAATCCGGGTGACGTGGTGGTGGCCGACGACGACGGCGTAGTGGTCGTGCCGGCCGCGATCGCACAGCAGGTGGCCGATGCCGCGGCGGCGCGCGAGGCCAACGAAGCAGCGAAGCGCGCGCGCTTCGCTGCCGGCGAACTGGGCCTCGACATGTACAAGATGCGCGAGGCGCTGGCCAAGGCCGGCCTCAAGTACATCGACTGATGAGCCAGGGAACAATGAGTGCCAACCCACTGCAGTGGTCGATCGGCCTCGTCGGCTACGGCGAGGTCGGCCGCATCCTTGCCGAGGACCTGCGCGCACGCGGCGTCGGCAACCTCCTGACTTATGACATAAAGCTCGGCACGGCGCAGGACGCGCCGCTGCGCGCGCACGCGGCGCAATACGGCGTGCGCCTGATGGCCGACCATGCAGCGCTGGCGCGCGCGGCCGATCTGGTCATCTCCGCCGTCACGGCCGACCAGACGCTCGCCGTCGCCGTCTCGTCAGCGCCAACTCTCAAGCCCGACACCTGGTTCCTCGATTTCAACTCGGCCTCGCCGAAGGCCAAGATCGAGGCCGCCGCAATCATCGACGCCGCCGGCGGGCGTTATGTCGAGGGCGCAGTGATGACTTCGATCCCGCCCCATCGCATCCGCGTGCCGCTGCTGCTCGGCGGCTCCGGCGCGGCAGCACTGGCGCCGCTGCTCAAGGAACTCGGCTTCGTCGCCAGCGTCGCCAGCGCGAAGCTCGGCGTCGCCTCGGCGACCAAGATGTGCCGCAGCGTGATGATCAAGGGGCTCGAAGCCATCGTCATCGAGAGCTTCACCGCGGCACGCGCCTACGGCGTCGAGGATGCCGTGGTCGCCTCGCTGTACGAAACCTTCCCCGGCATCGACTGGGAAAAACAGGGCGCCTATTTCTTCCAGCGCGTGATCGAGCACGGCCGCCGCCGCGCCGAGGAAATGCGCGAAGTGGCGCAAACCGTGCGCGAAGCCGGGCTGGCGCCCTGCTCCGCGGCCGCCAGCGCCGAGCGCGATGCGGCGATGGCGACGCTGGCCGACGCCGGCGTATTCGGTACGCGCGGCGGCAGTGAATTCGCCCGCAGCACCGACTGGCGCATCGAGGCCGACCGCATCCTGGCCGCCGCGAGGACATGAGCATGGCATTCGACAAGACACCGGGCTGGCTCGACTGGTACGCCGTGCCGTCAGCACCAACTTTCAGGCTGCCGGCCGGCAGCGTCGATGCGCACTGCCACGTCTTCGGCCCCGACGCCGAATTTCCCTATGCGCCGGAGCGCAAGTACACGCCCTGCGACGCCTCGAAAGCCCAGCTCTACGCGCTGCGCGACCGGCTCGGCTTCGCCCGCAACGTGATCGTCCAGGCCACCTGCCACGGCGCCGACAACCGCGCCATGGTCGATGCCTTGATCCACTCACAGGGCCGTGCGCGCGGCATCGCCACGGTGCGCCGCGCGGTGACCGATGCCGAGCTGCAGGCGATGCACGCGGCCGGCGTGCGCGGCGTGCGCTTCAATTTCGTCAAGCGCCTGGTGGACTTCACGCCGAAGGACGAACTCATGGAAATCGCCGCGCGCATCGCGCCGCTGGGCTGGCATGTGGTGATCTATTTCGAGGCAGTCGACCTGCCCGAACTCTGGGACTTCTTCACCGCACTGCCGACCACCATCGTGGTGGACCACATGGGCCGGCCGGATGTGGGCAAGCCGGTCGACGGGCCCGAGTTCGAACTCTTCGTCAAGTTCATGCGCGACTACCCGAACGTCTGGAGCAAGGTCAGCTGCCCCGAGCGTCTGTCTGTCAGCGGACCGAGGGCGCTTGACGGCGAGCAGCACGCGTATCGCGACGTCGTGCCCTTCGCCCGACGCATCGTCGAGACTTTCCCCGACCGCGTGCTGTGGGGCACCGACTGGCCGCATCCCAACCTCAAGGACCACATGCCCGACGACGGCCTGCTGGTCGATTTCATCCCGCATATCGCGATGACGCCCGAGTTGCAGCGCAAACTGCTGGTGGACAACCCGATGCGGCTCTACTGGCCCGAAGAGAGGTAAATCATGGCATTGGAAAAGCCGTACAAGGACATCCCCGGCACAACGATTTTCGATGCCGAACAGTCGCGCCTGGGCTACCACCTCAACCAGTTCTGCATGTCGCTGATGCAGGCCGAAAACCGCGCCCGCTTCAAGGCCAACGAGCGCGCCTACCTCGACCAGTGGCCGATGACCGAAGAGCAGAAGCAGGCCGTGCTGGCGCGCGACCTCAACTGGTGCATACGGCTGGGCGGCAACATCTATTTCCTGGCCAAGATCGGCGCCACCGACGGCAAGAGCTTCCAGCAGATGGCCGGCAGCATGACCGGCATGACGGAAGAGGAATATCGCGACATGATGATTTCCGGCGGCCGTTCGATCGAAGGCAACCGCCGCCTCGGTGAGGACGGCACTGCCCAGGCCCATCGCCAGCCGCAGGGTCGGGCTGGCCAGAAGGAGGGCACAGCATGAAAACCACCGCAGTTATTTGGTCGGCGCGCGATTGGGACGGCGGGGCATTCTGCGCTGCTCATGTCACCCGTCGTCGCCCTTTGGGCTCCTCCTCCTTCTTTACTTCGCTGCGCAGAACGCCCCACCCTCCCAATC
>JAUYSD010000380.1 GCA_030696505.1 Sulfuritalea sp.
TCAGTTGCTTGAGGCGGCCGCCGGTTTTCTGCGCCACCCACGCGCCGGCCAGGTGGCGCGCGACGAGAAAGGCCAGCACGGCGCCCAGCGTGGCGCCGACCAGGCTGTAGAGCGCGCCGGGCAGGATGCCGAACAGGGCGCCTGCGGCCAGGGTCAGCACCGAGCCGGGCAGGAACAGCACGGTGCCCGCGGCATAGACGGCGATGAACAGGAGCGGCGCCCACCAGCCCGCCGTTGCCAGCCATTGTTGCAGGGCCTCCTGGGAAAACTGTTCGCGGTTGGCGAAAGCCAGCGCCAGGCCGGCGATCAGCGCGACGAGCAGAGCGGTGCGCGCCAGGCTAGCGGACTTCATGGTTTACCTTGGCGTCATGGCCGATGGCGTAGTCAGCGCCGGAACCTGTGAAGGGAAGCGCCAGCAGGCCGGGGAGGCTGACGCAGCGCGGATCGCCGGTGAGGCCCTGGACGCCGATCGCCATGCGCTCCTGGGGCAGGCGCGCGGCGGCGCGGTAGGTGCCGAACAGGCGGTCCCACCAGGTTAGGTTGAAGCCGAAGTTGCTGTTGGCCTCGGCCACCTCGGTCGAGTGGTGCACCCGGTGCATGTCGGGTGTCACCAGCAGCCGGCGCAGCATGGCATCGACCGCGGCCGGCAACTTGAGGTTGGCGTGGTTGAACATCGCCGTGGCATTGAGCAGCACCTCGAACACCAGCACCGCGGCAGCCGGTGCGCCGAGCACGGCGATGACCGAGAACTTGATCAGCATCGAGAGCACGATCTCGATCGGATGGAAGCGCGCCCCGGTGGTGACGTCGAAATCCGGGTCGGCGTGGTGCACCCGGTGCAGGCGCCACAGCGCGGGCACGGCGTGGAACATCACGTGCTGCAGGTAGATGGCGAAGTCCAGCGCGACGACGGCGAGGATCAGCGCCGCCCATTCCGGCAGCGCGAGGTTGTTGAGCAGGCCCCAGCCGCGCTCGGCGGCGAAGCTGGCGAAGCCCACGGCGGCCAGCGGAAAGACCAGCCGCAGCAGCACGCTGTTGAGCACGACCAGGCCCAGATTGGCGGTCCAGCGCACCCGACGTGTATGCAGTCGGGCGCGGCGCGGCACGGCCGTCTCCCACGTTGCCATCAATGCAAAGATGCCGAAGAAGGCCGCCAGCCGTATGGCCGGCTCGTTGGCCAGCGCGAATTCGTTGAATGTCATCGTTCCTCCTCCTACACTGACGCTTGTGCCCGCACGGGCCAATGCTTACAATGGCCTACAATTCAGTTATTCAACTGATTAGTTGAATAATAAGGAGCAGCTCGGACGATGTCAACCGGAAACTTCAAGCAGGACATTTATGCGCAGCTGGCGCGCGTCGCCAAGGCCCTCGGCCACGCCAACCGGCTGGAGTTGCTGGAATTCGTGGCGCAGGGGCCGCGCAGTGTCGACGAGCTGGCGACCATGACCAAGCTGTCGGTGGCCAACGCCTCCAAGCATTTGCAGGAACTGCGTCATGCCGGCCTGGTGCGGGCGCGCAAGGAAGGCGTGCGGGTGTTCTACGAAGTCGCCGGAGCGGACGTAGTCGACCTGCTCGGCGCGCTGTCCACCGTGGCCGAATCGCGCCTGGCCGAGGTCTCACAACTGCTGCGCACCTACATCACGGCGCGCGACGATCTGGAGCCGGTGCCGGCTGGGGAACTGCTCAAACGCGTGCGCCAGGGTCTGGTCACCGTGCTCGACGTGCGCCCGCCCGAGGAATACGCTGCCGGCCATGTGCCCGGCGCAATCAATATCGCTGCCGATAAGCTTGGCAGCCATCTGCGCCGCCTGCCCAAGGGGCGCGAGGTCATCGCCTACTGCCGCGGTCCCTACTGTCTGCTTTCCGTCGACGCCGTGGCGCTGCTGCGCGAGAAGGGCTACAAGGCCCGGCGCCTGGTCGATGGCTTTCCGGAATGGAAAGCCTCGGGCCTGCCAGTCGAGGCGTGAGCCGATAGCATTACCAGCCGCTATTTCAGTCCGGGTTTGCGCGCGATGAGCGTGATGAAGGACTTGATCGTTTGTCCCGGCGCCTCGAAATCGCGGTAATCCAGGTGCAGGATTTCCCAACCGGAAAAACGCTGGCGAAGTTCGTCGCGCGCCAACAGGCAGTAACTGCCGGGCTGGAAGATGTCGAAATAGGTCGTGCCTTCGATCAGCGTATTGATCACCGCAATGCCGCCCGGGCGCACCCTTTCCTGCAGCATCGATACGGTACGCAAGGTCGTCGCGCAGTCGAAGAACATCAGCAGGCCGATCGAGACGACGCAGTCGAAATCGCCGTCGATGCGGTAATCGCGCAAATCGGCTTCGATCGCCTCGATCGGCAGGTCTGTGTCCGCGGCGCGCTGGCGCAGGTGCTCGATTGCCGCCGGGCTGGCATCCAGCGCCAGCACCGAGCAGCCACCTTGGGCGGCGGCGATTGCCAGATTGCCGAGGCCGCAGCCGAAGTCGAGCACGCGCCCGGTCAGATGCGGCAGAACGTCGAGGTCGAAGGGATTGAGCTTGAAGTCGCGCTCGCCGATCTGCTGCCGGAATTGCCGCTCGAAGAAGGCGACGCTGCGGTTGGTCGCGGTGGACTGAGCCTCGTCCATCATGTGCTCCTTGGTCCGAGCAATTCCCTGAGCTGGGCGACGATGGCCGCATCGTCGAATTCGCGCCCGCCCACGGCGCGCAGTGCCAGCCGTCCCCGGCGGTCGACCACGTAGGTACTGGGCAGCCCCTTTACCTGCCAGCGCGCCATCGCCTGCGAATCGCGGTCGAAGAGTATCGGGAAATCGACTGCGCCGGCAAAGGAAAACGCCGTCTCCGGGTCTTCGCCGACATTCACCGCCAGCACCTCGAAATCCGCAGGTTTGAACAGTTTGCGTACCCGGCCCAGCGAGGGGAATTCCTTGCGGCACGGCGGGCACCAGGTCGCCCAGAAGTTCACCAGTACCACCTTGCCGCGATAGCGGGCGAGGTCGACCGGCTTGTCGTCCAGGTCCGGCAAGGCAAGAGTTGGCGCCGGCGGCACGCCGGGAACGGGCGAAAACCCGCCGCGCGGCTGGGCGCGAAGCGGAAGCGGAAGCGCCAGCAGGGCCAGCGCGGCGAGAAAGCGGCGGCGCTCGGTTGGCAACCGGGTCAGGGGCGCAGGAAAGTTTGTCGACAAGGATTTCATGGTGTCCAGTGTGGTCATGGTAGCGGGCAATCAGGCTGAACTGGCGCGCCGGGTGCCGGGCCAGCGCTGCCATGCCCATGATCCAGTCGCCCGCCTCGAATTCCTGTTCGGGCGGAAACTGCGACCAGCGGAATGCCGTGCGCGAGGCAGCGGCTATGCCGTGCTTTTCCCATGCGGCATCCCAATCGGCGAGCGGCCGGAAACCGATGCCTTCACCGGTTTGCCAATCGGCGAGGCGGAAGCGCAAGGAAGATCGGCCGCCGTTGCGAAACTCGAACGACAGCACGCAAGCCTGCGCGTAGGGCGCAATCGCCGTCGCCGAAAAGCCGCGCGATGTAGAAGGCGCTGACCTGTTCCTGCGTCAGGGGCGTTGCGCTGAGTGTGACCTGCGCCTGGGCGGCGGCGGTCGCAACTGCCAGCAGCGGCGTGGAAAATCGAAGCGTGGAGGCAAGAGAAAAAAAGCGCATGACGAACCGTAGCATGGACCGCAGGCTTGCGGGCCGTCGATCATGGCGATTCGGCCCCGCGGCTGGCGGCCATCAGAACACCAGCACCTTGTCGGCCCACTGCGTCCATTGGGTCAGTATCTCCATGGTGCCGCGCTGTTATCGTCTTGCCAGCAAACAATCTAGTATGTTTTGGAATAAAGAATTTTAGCCAGGTCAACAGTAGCGATCGCCTGGTGGAATTGCGTCTGGTCATCGAGCGGATGGTCAGCCATCCTAAGGAACTGGCGCCGCAGGATCGCGACGGCCTGGTCCGCCTGGCGCGCAAGGGTGATGTGGTGGTGCTCGACGTGAGGCCGGCAGACGAGTATCTCGCCGCGCACCTGCCCTTTGCCCGCTCGATTCCGCTCGATGAACTCAAGCAGCGGCTTGCCGAACTGCCCAAGGACAAGACCGTCGTCGCCTATTGCCGCGGGCCGTATTGCCTGATGGCGCGCGATGCCGTGGAACTGCTGCGCAACAAGGGCTACGCCGCGTTGCGGCTGCCGGAAGGCGTCGCCGAGTGGGGCATCGGGCCGATACGCTGAAACATCCCACCAGGGGATACCGTCCGCCCCGCTGGGGCGGACATACCCCACCGGGGGGTACCGTCCTCGCGTCCCGCTCGGACATAAAAAAACCGCCGGACATGCCGGCGGTTTTGGCTTGAAGCAAGGATCCTGTTACAGATTCTTCGTATCGTGACAGGCGGCGCCGCAGGGCTTGGTGTAGGGGATCGGCATGGCCGCGCCCGATGCGACACCCTTGACGCCCTTGTTGTCCTTGCGCGGGACATCATAGACGTGCGAGGTGATGTCGTTCAGCCAGTAGTTCTTGCCATCCTTGCCGTTCAGGCCCTTGCCGAGGCCGGCGCCGGTCTGCATGGTCTTGGTGTTGTGGCAGTCCGAACAGGTGACCTTTTCCGGCGCCACGGTGCACTTCGCCTTGTCGGCCAGATGCGCCTTCAGGTCGGTGCTGTCCTTGTGGCAACTGGTGCAGGATTCCGCCGTCTTCGGGTCGGCCTTCAACTGGTGCGCAAATTTGCCGTTGCCGTGGGTGTCGTGGCAGTCGGCGCAGGCCACCAGTTGGTTGCCGTTGCGGTGCTTGGACGACTTGATGAAGTCTGTGCCCTGCTGGTGGTGGGACTTGGAATGCAGCCCGTCCGCCCAGAAGTCCTTCGCGGCTCCGTCCTCGCGCGTGGTGTAGTCCTTGAGGAAGACGTTGCGCGCGGTGCCCGGCAGCATCATCTTGTTGGCGGCATTGACCGGCTGGTCGTTCTTCAGGTGGCCCTGCGGCCGGCTGTGGCACTGGACGCAGATCATCGAGGCACGTTCCGCCGCCAGCTTGCTGGGGCTGACGATGGTGGCCGGCATGTCGATCTCCTTCGCCTTGTCGTGCACCGAACCGGGGCCGTGGCAGGTTTCGCAACCCATGTTGATCTCGTTGGGCTTGCCGTCGCCGTCGATGTCCATCTCGCCGTTGCGATCGTTGCTGGCGCCGGCCTTGTAGTCGCCCGCGGCGGTCTTGGTCAGCGTGTAGCCGTTGTAGTGGCAGGACGCGCATTCCTTGTCGAAGGACTTGGCCGGTGACGGATCGGCGAGTTTCTTGGTCTGTTCGTTGTACAGCCAGTCGCCATGGTAATCGCGCCAGGGTTTGCGGCCGCGGTCGGCATAGCTGTCATTGCCTTCCTGGTTGAACTGGACGAAGGGGAACAGGTTGGCGCCGACACGGAACAGGTAGCGCTGCTTGTACACGGCGCCGCCGTAGGTCAGTTCCACCGGATAGACGCGGGGCTTGTCGCTGGGGTCCCTGGCGTTCTCGGTACGGAACTTGAGTATGCCATCGCTATCCTTGTAGAAGGTGGCGGTGAAGCTGACCGATGAGGCATCGGCGGGCGCCTTTTCGCTGATCTGATACTTGTCGAAACTGCGTCCCTTGTCGTAGCCGTAGAAATAGAACTTGGTACCCGCCATGAGCCTGTTCAGGCCCTTGTTGAAATCCGGGAAGCGTGAATAGTCCTGCAACTTGCTTTGTTTGCCGATCACCTTGATGCCGAGACGGTGCGCGGTCTTGATGATGTCCTTTTGCTCCTCATGGCACTCGATGCAGGCCGAGCTGCCGATGTACTTGGCATCGGGCGGCACGTTGCCGGAAATCTTGATCAACATCGGTGCGGCGCCCAGTTCGTCGGTGCCGAGGGCCTTGCGCGACTTGTCGCCGCCGGGCAGGTACTTGCTGCTGGCAGGTTCCACATAGACGAAGTATTTGCCGCCGGGTACGTCGGCGAAGCTGAATTCGCCCTTGTCGTTGGTCTTGGCGTTCAGATAGCGGGCACGGTTGGCGGCCAGGTTGTCTTCCAGCGGTTCGTCGTTCTTGGCATCCTTCTTGACTTCGATCGGCGTCTTGCCCATCGTCGCCACGTCGGTGGCGGGGATCAGCCAGACCGTGGCATTGGCGACCTTGAGGAAGGTTTCCTTGCTGCCGTCCTCGACCACACCCTTGACCGGCATGTTCGGGTAGGTCTTGACGCCGCCGGTGCATCCGTAAATCAGGAACGCGGATGCCAGCGCCAGCAGACTGCCGACTATGGTTTTTTTCATGATGACCCCCTTATTTGTAAGACTAGATTGCTTGACTGCCATCCGACACGCAATCCTTGTACCAAGGTCCGCCATCGGGTCTTGTGTTGAATTACGCGTGGAATTCCCAAGGATATCGTTTCAGTTATGTCACCGTATCGCGACGTGTGTCACTTATCAGTGACAATCCCCCAGCGCTTCATGCGCACATACAGATTCTGTCGCGGGATGCCGCCCAGACGCGCGGCTTCGGATATGTTGCCGCCGGCGGCGTCGAGCAGACGGCGGAAATAGTCGCGCTCGAAATCGGCGCGTGCGTCCTGGTAGCCGAGTGCGGCTGCTGTCGCGCTGTCGTCGCAGCGCGCCATGCCGGCGCCGGGCGTGCCGGCCGGGAACAGATGCAGGGTATCGATCGGGCCACCCGGATGCAGTGCCACCGCGCGCTCGATGCAGTGCTGGAGCTGGCGCACATTGCCCTCCCAGCGCTGGCTTTCCAGCGCCTGCAGGGCGGCCGGCGTGAGCGGCCCGCAGATCTTGTCGAACTTCGTGCTGTAGACATCGAGAAAGTGCGTGGCCAGGGACACGATGTCGCCAGCGCGCTCGCGCAGCGGCGGCAGGGTCACCGAGACCACGGCGATGCGGTAGTAGAGGTCTTCGCGAAAGCGCCCGGCTCTGACTTCGGCCAGCAGGGGACGGTTGGTCGCGCAGATCAGGCGGAAGTCCGCCTGGCGCGGCTGGGTGCTGCCGATGCGGGTGACGCTGTGGTCCTGCAGCACGCGCAGCAGATTGCTTTGCAGCTTGGGGCTCATGTCGGCGATTTCGTCGAGGAACAGGTTGCCCTCGTGCGCCTTTTCGAAATAGCCGGCATTGGCCTGGCCGGCCCCCGTGAAGGCCCCTTTTTCATAGCCGAACAGCAGGCTTTCGAGCAGGGTTTCCGGCAGCCCGCCGCAATTCACCTCAAGAAACGGCTTCGCGGCGCGCGTGCTCAGGGCATGGATCATCTTGGCGGCGAGATCCTTGCCGGTGCCGCTTTCGCCTTCGAGCAACACAGTGGTGTCGAGGCCGGCGACCTGGCGAATCTGGCCCAGCACGCGTTCCATGGCGGGGGACTGGCCGATGATGGCCGGCGCCTCCCCTGTGTCGGACAGGCGGGCACGCAGGCCATGGATTTCGCGATAGGCACGGTCGAGTTCGAGCGCCTTGCCGATCACGGCTTCGAGGGCTTCGAGGTCTTCGAAGGGCTTGGTCAGGTAATCGAACAGTCCCTCGCGCACCGCCGCCACGGCGTCGCGCACATCGGCGAAGCCGGTCATCAGTATGCTCACCAGATGCGGCCGACGCGCGCGAAATTCGCGCAGCAAATCGATGCCATTGTCGTCGGGCAGGCGCTGATCCATCAGCACCAGATTGAAATCCCCGGCCGCGAACAACCGGCGCGCTTCGGCGCCATCGGTCGCCAGGCTCACCAGCGCCGTCTTGGCCAACAGCCGGTCGAGCAGGATGCGCGTGTGGCGATCGTCGTCGACCACGAGGATTTTGGGCAGCATGTCAGGCGGCGCGGGACTTATTCTCGGGCGTATCGGCTTGGGCGGTCGGCTAGGCATCGGACAAGGAATCTGGTAACCAAATCGCAATTCGCGTGCCATGCCCTGGCTCGCTGCTGACGTTGACCTGTCCACCGTGCAGCAGCGCGACGTGCTGCACCACCGGCAGGCCCAGGCCGGTGCCGTCGCTGCGCGTGGTGTAGAAGGGCACGAAGATTTTTTCCATCACCTCGGGCGGCATGCCGCGGCCGCGATCGCTGACCGCCAGCGCCCAGCCGGGCGCCCCCCGTGCCGGATCGACTTCGCGTTCCAGGCTGATGACGATGGCGCTGTCGTCGCTCGTGGCCTGGGCCGCATTGACCAGCAGGTTGAACAAGGCGTGGCGCAGCAGGATCGGGTCGACCGCCAGCACCACCGCCTGGTCGGGCAACTTCACCTCGACCGGCTGGTGCCGGGTCTCGGTCTGGCGAAACAGCAGGACCGTGTCCTCGATCAGCGCCGCGATCGGCGTCGGTTTGCTCTCGAAACTGGAAACCTTGGAAAACGCCAGCATGCGCTTGACGAAGCTGCGGCAGTCTTCGCCGGCGCTGCGGATCTCGCCCAGCAGCTCGCGCGTGCGTTGCGGATCGTCGACCCCGCGCTCGGCCAGTTGGGCCAGGTTGACCACGCCGACCAGCGGATTGTTCAACTGGTGGGCGATGCTGCCGACCATGGTTCCCAGCGCCGACAGTTTTTCCAGCTGCAGGATGCGCCCGTACTCGGCATTGACGCGCAACAACTGGTGTTCGAGGTCGTGCTGGCGCCGGTAATCGCGCTCCACGCGGTCGAGCGCGAGATAGAACACGCCGAGTACGCCGATGGCCGACAGCAGGCTGATCGCGGTGACGGCCACGATGGACCAGTTGAAGGCGGATTTCAGCGCCGTGATGTCGCGTATCACCACCAGATTCCCGATATGGCGTTGCCCGGCATCCTTGAGCGGGACGGCGGCCAGGTGCAGCGAGCGGCCGCTCTCGTCGATCTCCGCGCTGCGGCCCGCGAGCAGACTCTGCAGGACGCGGTCGTCCAGCGCCGCGAGCGGCCGGTTCGTGGTCTGCGCCAGGGTCGCGTGAGTCGCAAAGCGGCCCCAGTCCCCCTTGCGCTGCATCAGGGCCTGGCCGCGCTGCCATTGTTGCAGCGACACCATGCGCTTGTCGACCAGCACCAGCATGTCCACCGCCAGGCCTTCCTTGATCTCGCCGATCAGGTGCTCTATCTCTTCGCCGATCTCCAGGTAGCCGATCACGCGATCGTCGCGGCGCCAGGGCATCACCAGCCGCAGCGTAAGCGTGCCCAGGGCGCCCAGTTCGAGGCCGTGTTCAGCGTCTTGCCGATCTCTTGCCTTGATCGTCGTGAGCCGGCCGATCTCGTCGCCGAACTCCTCGGGGCTATGGAAACGATAGAGGTTGATCAGGTCCGGGCCGGTGAAATACAGGTGGGTGATGTGGTGCTTGTCGCGCAGGTTGGCGAACAATGAGCCCATTTGGCGGGACAGGGCGGGGCGGTCGAGGTCGCGGAAGGCCCGTTCGATGGACGGATTGGTCATCATCGCGCGCAGCGTCGCGATCATCAGGTTGGTGTCCTTGTCGAGCTTCTGCACGAACAGCTTTTCCACGGCCGCGGTGCGCTCGGCGATGTCCTGGTCGCGAATGTCGGCCTCGACCCACAGGGCGGCGACCGCAAACACGCCCATGATGAAGACGAGCACGACGGCGAGCGGGGCCATGAAGCGCGCCTTGACGCGGCGGGGTCCTCTCGCCTGGGGCGCAGTGCTGATTTGAGTCATCGGCGGGAGTGTGCCGTGTCGCTTGCCGTCTTGCAACCGGCGGCCGGCGTCGGGGCGGCCGCGGCCCAGGCGTGTCAGATGCGGAAGCCGCCGATCGCCGCAAGCACGCGGTCCGAGAGTTGTTCCAGGCGCCTGGCCTCGGCCGCGGCACTGGCCACCGCGGTGCTGTTGCGTTCGGCCATCTGCGCTATTTCGTCGACATAGGCGCTGATCTGCCGGCTGGTGGTCATCTGGTCCTTGACCGAGGCGGCGATGCGCTTGACTTCCTGCGAGGTATGGCTGATCGATTCGCTGGTCTGGGCCAGTACGCCGGCGACCTGGTGGGCGCGGTCGGTGCTGGCGCGCAGGGCATGGCTGCCGCTCTGGATCGCGGCCTCGACCTCGCTCGACTTGGCGCTCGCGGTTTCGGTCAGGCGCCCGATTTCATTGGCCGATGCGGCGGATTTCTCCGCCAGCTTGCGCACCTCGTCGGCCACCACGGCGAAGCCGCGACCGGATTCCCCGGCGCGTGCCGCCTCGATCGCGGCGTTCAGCGCGAGCAGGTTGGTCTGCTCGGCGATTTCGCGTATCTGGTTGGTCATCTGGAAAATGGCCAGCGTCGATTTGACGAATTCATCCACCGTCGCCGCGATCTGGCTGACGGCGGAATCGGCCGAGTCGATATCGACCAGCATGGTGCGCAGGCTGGCGTCGCCGGCTTCGGCCTGCTCCCGGCTGCGGCCGGCGATCTGGTCGACTTCGCCGGCATTGGTCGCGACCTGGCCGATGTTGCCGGCCATCGAGGTCACCGCTGTCGCCGTTTCATGCGTCAGGCGATTCTGATTGTCGGTGCCGGCGGCGATCTGGTCGGTGGCGGCGGCCAGGGTGCGCGCGGCATCGCGCACATCGACAGCGTTGTTTTGCACGGACTCGACCACCTGGCGCAGGGCCGTGGCCATGCGGTTGAAACTGTCGGCGACATCGGCCAGCTGGTCGCGAGTGCCAAGCTCGATGACGTGGGTCAGCTCGCCGTCGGCCAGGCGGCGTCCGCCCTGCATCAGCCGGTCGGTGCCGCGCAACAGCGACAGATAGGAACCCATCGAGAGATAGCCCGCCACTGCGACGCCCAGCGCGGCCAGCAGGAGGTAGAGATTGCGGCGAACGAGCAGCCTGCTCTCGCGCTCTTCGAGCAGGGCCGTCAGGCTGCGTTCGGTGGCCTCGGCCAGCGCGGTGGCGGCGGCCAGCGACGCGGCAGTGCCTTGCTGCACTTCGAGCGGCGTGACCTTGATGTTGGCGCCGGCATAAAGGATGGCGGTTTCGGCGTAGCTGCGCATATCGACGAGCTGCTTTTCCAGTCGCGTGACCAGCGCGTCGATGCCCGCCTGGTGGGCGGTGCCGGCGCTGCCCTTGCGCAGGCTTTCGCGTATCCGCAGTACCTGCGTCTGGGCATCCACCAGCAGCTTGTCGAGGCGGCCGATGTCGCCGGTATCGACCATCTGGACTTGCGCGATCAGGCTGGCGCGCAGGCGGAATTCGGCGAGCAGGTTGATCAGCGGCGGCAGGCGGTTGATCAGGCTGTCGTAGAGGTAATAAGTCGAGAGTTCGGGGTTCAGGGTCAGCGCCGTGCTGTCGCTGGCTTGGCGCAGGTGGCCCGCCACGCGCGCTGCAAAACGCTCATGCACGACGCGCAGTTCCGGTGTCGAAGAGGCGATCAGCAGCGACTTGAGCAAGGCCCATTCCTTGGGCAGCGCTTCGGCGCTGGCCTTCAGGGCATCGTCGATGGCGGGCGCGGCGACTATGGTTTGTAACAGGCCGTCGATACGTTTGGCATGGTCGGCGGCCTGCTGCTTCAGCTCGGCGCTGTCTGCGCCGGCGGAAATCAGGCTGGTGGCAATCAGGTGTTCGTGGGTCGCGCTTTCCAGTTGCCGAATCGGCACGATCAGCGCCGCGCCGACCAGTTCCTGGCGCGTCAGGGACAGGCTGGAATTGTTGCTGAGCACGAACTGGGACAGCAAACCGATCAGCAGCACGCCCCCCGCGGCGCCGACGACGATGTAGCGCGGGCCGACGCGCATGCGGTCCATGAGACGGACTGCGGGCTCGAAGATTGCGAACACGGGACTCTCCTCTATTGCTTTTGTTATATATACGGCTGCTGGCGGCCATTTTGCCATGAATGGCCATCGGCCGAGCCCTGCGGCATCGTGATCGATGCCGCTCCGGGCGCAAAGAGGCGAATTGCGCTAAGCTGTATATAAACATGGGCTATCCACTTAGCTCCACTAAGTGGCTTTCCTTGCTTTTTTGCTCTTGATGTCGTCGTAGGTGATCGTTGAGGTGGCGACGGCTTGTTGCATCAGGCGATAGAAGAGCAGGCCGCGCGAACGAGACGTTCGGCG
>JAUYSD010000381.1 GCA_030696505.1 Sulfuritalea sp.
GACGTAGAGGCGCACATTTTCCTTCAGCAGGTGATCCATGATCATGGTCTGGAACTGGCCCAGCAGGCCTTGCACCTTGGCCATCTCGCCGGCGAAACTGGCGGCGCCGATCGCCTGGAAGGTTTTGAGCAGCTTCTGGTGGTCGTCCTTGAGGGAAGCGATCAGTTTGGCGTCGTGATTGATGTGCGTGCCGGGCGCGCTGGCGGACTTTGTCTCCGGCGCGGGCGCGGGAACATTGACGATGACCGGCTCGCGGGCAGCGGGCGCGGCAGTTTTCTTGTTGCCGAACAACAGGTCGAATAAGAACATGATGTTTCCCTCAAGATTTATGTCGTGGTGCACGCTAGGCGCGCAAAACCGTTCTGTAATTGATCCATATCAGGATCAGGGTCTTTGCCACCGGTGGTAGAGTCCACCTCCATGGAGTCCTTTCTGATCGCCAATCCCAAGGGAGGGGTGGGCAAAACGACACTGGCGACCAATCTGGCTGCGTTTTTCGCCGGCCAGGGCCGGCGCGTCATGCTCGGCGACATCGACCGCCAGCAGTCCTCGCGCGAATGGCTGAAGCTGCGCGCGCCGGGGCTGCCGCATATCGCGACCTGGGAGATCGCCCCCGAGCAGCCGGCGCGGCCGCCCAAAGACACCACGCACGTCGTGCTGGATACGCCGGCCGGCCTCCACGGCAAGAAGCTGGGCCAGGTGCTGAAGCTGGTGCGGCGCGTGATCGTGCCGCTGCAGCCGTCGATTTTCGATATTCTCGCGACGCGGCATTTTCTCGACGCCCTGGCCGAGGAAAAGGAAATCCGCAAGCATGAAGCCTTCGTCGCCATCGTCGCCATGCGCGTCGATGCGCGCACCCGCGCCGCGGCGGAACTGGAACGTTTCCTCGCCGATACCGGCCTGCCGGTGGTGGCCCACCTGCGCGACACGCAGAATTACGTGCAGGCGGCCGCCCATGGCATGAGCATTTTCGAACTGGCGCCCAGCCGTGCGGAAAAGGATCTCGAGCAGTGGCAGCCGCTGCTCGACTGGGTGCAGCGGCCGCTCTGATTGCTTGTACGGCGAAAGCCTTGCGGCGCAAGGCTTTCGCCGCCCAGTGAGGCCGGTTATGCGCCGATACGCGGCTTTTATCTGCCATGAATGTCAAGTGTCGAAGGACTACAATCTTCGGCAATTCGATGCTTTCTCACTCCTGGAGACAATCATGAAAAGCAAGATCGTGATGCTGCTGGCGATTCCGTTTGCAATCGGTGCCGGCGCCGTGCAGTCGGCCGAAAAGACCGCTGAAAGTGCTGCGGCGCCGACCGCGGCGGCCGTGTCCGACCGCAGCGCCGAGAGCGTGGTCAATGCAAAATGCATCGAATGTCATGGTCCCGGCAAGAAGCATGCGCCGCGCATTGATGACCGCGAAGACTGGACCAAGCGTGCCAGCAGGGGCCTCGATGCACTGGCGCTCGGCGCCATCCGCGGCCATCATGGCATGCCGGCGCGCGGTGGCCGTGCCGACCTGACCGACGCGGAGTTCAAGAACGCGATTTTCTACATGTTCACCAAGGCCGTTTCGGCGCCGACCAAGAAGTAAGCCGGACAGCGGCGCCGGGCTGGGTAGGCGCCGCTTCGCCCGCGTAGCGGCGGGCATCGGCGGCATGGAAATCAGGCTCTCGCGCTGCGGGTGCGGGAGTAAAATCGCCCTGCCATGTCCGCCCCGTCGTCTCTTCCCAGATTTGTCCATCTCCGGCTGCACAGCGAATACTCGATCACCGATGGCCTGACGCGCATCGATGAGGCCATCGCGCAGGCCGCGGCCGACGGCCAGCCGGCCCTGGCGATCAGCGACCTGGCCAACCTGTTCGGCATGGTCAAGTTCTATTCCGCGGCGCGCGGCGCCGGCATCAAGCCGATCATCGGCTGCGATGTCTGGATCGGCGACGAGGATGCCGGCGACAAGCACGACGGACCGGCGCGCCTGCTGCTGCTGGCGAAGAACCATGGCGGCTACCTGCGCCTCTGCGAACTGCTCTC
The DNA here is from genome assembly GCA_030696505.1 of Sulfuritalea sp. GTDB lineage: Bacteria > Pseudomonadota > Gammaproteobacteria > Burkholderiales > Rhodocyclaceae > Sulfuritalea. The sequence goes on from JAUYSD010000381.1 coordinate 2,023, forward strand.
CGCCGCCTACCTGGCGCCGCGCCGCCACGGCCGCGCCGAGATCACGCGCGCCCAGCTCGGCCAGGGCGACAACAGCGGCCTGATCGCGCTGTCGGGAGGACCCTTGGGCGACATCGGGCAGATGCTGGCCGCCGGCAAGCTGGACCAGGCCGACGTGCGCGCCCAGGTCTGGGCGCAACTGTTTCCCGCGGCCTATTACATCGAGCTGCAGCGACCCGCCGGCCGCGATGCCGCCGCCGCCGAGGTGCTGGTTGCGGCCAGCGTCGATCTTGCCGCCCGGCTGGGCCTGCCGCTGGTGGCGACGCATCCGGTGCAGTTCCTCCAGCGCGAGGACTACAAGGCGCACGAGGCGCGGGTCTGCATCGCCGACGGCTACGTGCTGGGCGACAAACGGCGACCCAAGCGCTACAGCCCCGAGCAATATTTCAAGACCCAGGCCGAGATGGCGGAACTCTTCGCCGATCTGCCCGAGGCGGTGCAGAATTCGGTGGAAATCGCCCGCCGCTGCAACCTGACGGTGCAACTGGGCAAGAGCCGCCTGCCGGATTTCCCGACCCCGGCCGGCGAGCCGCTGGAAGCCTTCCTCGCCAGCGAGTCGCATGCCGGCCTGGTGCGCCGCATGGAACTGCTCTACCCGGACCCGGCCGAGCGCGAGAAGCAGCGACCGACCTATGTCGACCGGCTCGATTTCGAGATCGGCACCATCATCAAGATGGGCTTCCCCGGCTACTTCCTGATCGTCGCCGACTTCATCAACTGGGCCAAGCACAACGGCGTGCCGGTCGGCCCCGGGCGCGGCTCCGGCGCCGGTTCGCTGGTGGCCTACAGCCTGGGCATCACCGACCTCGATCCGCTGCGCTACGACCTGCTGTTCGAGCGCTTCCTGAATCCGGAGCGGGTCTCGATGCCCGACTTCGACATCGACTTCTGCCAGGAAGGGCGCGATCGCGTCATCGATTACGTCAAGAAGAAATACGGCGCGCATGCCGTGTCGCAGATCGCCACCTTCGGCACCATGGCGGCGAAAGCAGTGATCCGCGACGTCGGCCGCGTGCTCGACCTCGGCTTCAATTTCGTCGACCAGTTCGCCAAGCTGATTCCCAACGAACTCGGCATCACGCTGGCCGATGCGCTGGCGAAGGAGCCGCTGATCCGGCAGCGCATCGAGGCCGAGGAGGAAGTCGCCGAACTGTGGGCGCTGGCGCTGAAGCTCGAAGGCCTCACGCGCAACGTCGGCATGCATGCCGGTGGCGTGCTGATCGCGCCGGGCAAGCTCACCGATTTCTGTCCGCTATACGCGGCGGCGGGCGCCGAGTCGGTGGTCTCGCAGTTCGACAAGGACGACGTGGAGAAGGCCGGCCTGGTCAAGTTCGACTTCCTCGGTTTGCGCACCCTGACCATACTCGACGAGGCGGTGCGCCTGGCCAAGGAAGTCGAGGGTGTGGACATCGACCTCGCCACCTTGCCGCTCGACGACCGCGAAACCTATGACGCGGTGTTCAAGACCGCCAACACCACGGCGGTGTTCCAGTTCGAATCCGGCGGCATGAAGGATACCCTGGTGCAGGCGCGGCCCGACCGCCTGGAAGACCTGATCGCGCTCAACGCCTTGTACCGGCCGGGGCCGATGGACTTCATCCCGACCTTCATCGCCAGGAAGCACGGCCGCGAGAAAGTGATCTACCCGCATCCGAGCCTGGAGCCGGTGCTGGCCAACACCTACGGCATCATGGTGTACCAGGAGCAGGTGATGCAGACGGCGCAGGTGGCGGCCGGCTACAGCCTGGGCGGCGCCGACCTGCTGCGCCGCGCCATGGGCAAGAAGAAGAAGGAAGAGATGGACCAGCAGCGCGCCGTGTTCGTCGAGGGCGCGGGCAAGAACAACATCGGCGCCGGCCAGGCCAACGAAATCTTCGACGTCATGGAGAAGTTCGCCGGCTACGGCTTCAACAAGTCGCATGCGGCGGCCTATTCGCTGGTGGCCTATCACACCGGCTGGCTCAAGCGCCATCATCCGGCGGCTTTTGTCTCGGCGACGCTGTCCTCGGAAATGGCCAACACCGACAAGGTGCAGTTCTTCTACAAGGACGCCATCGACAACGGCCTGGTCTTCCTGCCGCCCGACATCAACCACAGCGGCATTCGCTTCCGCCCGGTCGACGGCAAGACCATCCGCTACGGCCTCGGTGCCATCAAGGGCACCGGCGAGGCGGCGCTGTCGGTGATCCTCAAGGCGCGCGACGGGGGTGACGGGCCCTTCCGCGATCTGTTCGACTTCTGCCGCCGCATCGACAAGCGCGTGGTCAATCGCCGCGTGATCGAGGCGCTGATCCGCGCCGGCGCGTTCGACGGTATAGATGATCATCGCGCCAAGCTGCTGGCGTCGACCGGCGTCGCCCTCGAAGCCGCCGAGCAGGCCGAGCGCAATGCGATGCAGGGCGGCCTGTTCGACATGGGCGCCGGGGCCCAGGAAGACACCGCGCATTACGCGCATCTCGCCCAAGTGCCGCGCTGGACGGAACGCGAGCAGCTGATGAACGAAAAGCCGGCGCTGGGCTTCTTCTTTTCCGGTCATCCCTACCACGCCTACGCTGCCGAGCTGGCTTCCTTCGTCAAGCGCCGCCTGGGCCAGCTCGAACCGCAGCGCGAGCCGGTGCTGCTGGCCGGCGTCGTGATGTCCACCCGTACGCAGATGACCCGCCGCGGCAAGATGGCCGTGGTGGTGCTCGACGACGGCAGCACCCAGCTCGAAGTCACGGTGTTCAACGAGCTGTGGGATGCCGAGCGCGCCAAGATCAAGGAAGACGAACTGCTGCTGGTCGAGGGCAAGGTGCAGAAGGACGACTACAGCGGCGGCCTGCGCATCACCGCCGACAAGCTCCACACCCTGGCCGAGGCGCGCGGCCGCTATGCCCGCGGCCTGCGTCTGACCATGAACGGCGGGTCGGATGCCAAACGCCTGCAGGCGCTGCTGGCGCCGTTCCGCAACGGGCCCTGTCCGGTGCGGCTTGCTTATCGCAACGGCGACGCCACGGCGGAATTGCCGCTGCCCGAAAATTGGCGTGTGCGGCTCGACGATGCGCTGCTGGCGGGCCTGACCGATTGGCTCAAGGCGGAGAACGTGAAAGTGATCTACCAATGATCACGCTGATCGACAACGCGCTGCTCGATGCGCTCTGCGCCGAGGCTGCGGCCAATCCGCGCCGGCGCAAGAACCGCAACTTCCATCCGGCCGACGATCACCCCGCCCATCGCCTGCTCAATGCCATGCAGCCGGATTCCTACATTCCGCCGCATCGCCATCTCGATCCGGACAAGGACGAAACCTTCGTCGTGCTGCGCGGCCTGCTCGCGCTGGTGTTGTTCGACGACGAAGGCGGCATCGCGCGCAGCGTGAAAGTTGGCGCAGGCGGTGCGGCGCTCGGCGTCGATATTCCGCACGGCACCTGGCATACGGCGGTGGCGCTGGAAGCCGACACGGTTTTTCTCGAAGCCAAGGCCGGTCCTTATCTGCCCTTCACCGCGGCGGAAAAGGCGCCCTGGGCGCCGGCGGAAAATGCCCCGGAGGCCGCGCCCTATCTGGCCATGGTGAAAGCGCTGGTGACGCGCCTGTGACCGCCTGAGCCGGGCTCAGGAAACGATGTAGGCGCCTGATCCCGTCGACAGCAGCTTGCCGTCGGCGCCGCGAAATTCCATGCGCGTGGTGGCGACGCGCGAGCCCAGACGCAGGACTTCGGCGTGCAACTCGAAGTGCTCGCCGATGCCGGGGCGCAGGTAGTCGATGCGCAAATCGATGGTGCCCAGCTTGCCGAAGCGGTGCAGGCGCTGCGCCGGCGCTTCGTCCAGGTGGCGCGCGCCGATCGCCGCCATCACCGCCAGGCCGCCCATCGCGTCGAGGCTCGCGCTGATGACGCCGCCATGGAGGCGGTTGGGGCTGCCGACCAGCTCGTGGCGCATGGCGATGCGGCCCATGACGCGCTCCGGCGTGATCGAGGCGATCTTCAAGCCGAGGACCTGGTTGAAGACGATCATTTCCTCGAAAATCTTTTTCAAGCCGGCGACGAATTCCGGCTCGAACTCCGGCACGGGTTCGGCCGCGGATTGTTTCTTCATGAAAGGCTGACGGGCAGTGGAGGAGGGATGGCGTTCTAGGCAGCCGCGGGCAGGATCAATTCCCGCGCCTTGGCCGCGACCGCGTCCGGAAAGGGCTGCGACTTGCGGCTTTCCGGGTTGAGGCAGACCACGGTGAAATCGCAGACCGAGCAGATGTCCCCGGTTTCGGTATTGAACAGCTCATGGCGGAAGCGCAGCACCTTGCCGCGCATTTCGAGCACGCCGGTGCGCACCGCCACGGTGTCGCCGGGGTACAACTCCTTCTGGTAGCTGATGTTCTGCTGCACCGCCGCCAGATGCAGGGCGCCGCTGCGCAGCAACGAAGGCGTCATGCCGAGCATGGCATAGAACTGCCAGCAGGCCTCTTCGAGGAACTCCATGTAGGCACGCACATTGATGTGGCCCATATGGTCGCGCTGCCACTCGTGGACCGTGCCACGTGCCGTTTCAATCATGGTTACCGTCTTTCACTCGCCGGCGGCCCCGGCATTGCAGGCCGCACACATGCCTGCAGCTTACTTCAGGGCGTCGGCGAGATCCTTGTCCGTGACCTTGCCCGAGCGATGCAGCCACAACAGGATGGCCAGGGGCTTCGGAATGTTGCGGCCGGATTCGTAGCGCGAGCCGCCCGACTGGGTGACGCCGTAGCGCGTCCAGAAATCCTTCTGGTTCAGTTGCTCTTTCTTGCGGGCATCGGCTATGTCAGAAAAATCGAGTTTTTTCTTGCGGGCCATGATGCTCTCCTCTGCGGGTGGTTAAACAAGGCTTCAAGCATACCGCCAATTATGCCGTTTGGGGTAGTCAGTCGGCAGCTTTTTTCTCCATGCCGATATCCTTCAAAGCTTGTGTCGCCATCATTGATATTTGAATCAAACCGGCGGCGTCGGCCACTGCGAGCGCACGCCGATAGGCCGCCGCCGTATCGCCAGCGTCAACTTTGCGCCGGATGTCGCCGATCAGCAGCCAGTCGCCGGCGATCTTTTCCGGCAAGGCCAGACGGCGGTCGATGTCGAGTGCCGTCTGCGCCGCGGGCAGGGCGCCGGCGGCATCGCCGGCTGCCAGCCGGGCTGCGGCGACCAGTCGCCAGGCATTGCCGGTTTCATGCGCCTGGTCCTTGCCCTGCAGCAGTTTCAGCGCCGTTTCGGCATGCGCCAGCGCGTCCGCCGCGCCGCGGGCGGCGAGTGCGGCGCGCGCCTGCAGCAGATGCAGGCTGGCGGCCTGGGCACAGCTATCGCTGCACAGGCCGGCGGCGGCGGCAAGGCTCTGCTGCGCTTCGGCATCGCGCGCCAGCGCAAGTTGCGCCTGGGCTTTGAGCAGCAGGATGTCCAGCGCGAAGCCGGCATCGGCGCCGCCTGCCGCGCTCGCCAGCACCACCAGCGCGGCTTCGGCACGGCCCAGGGCGAGTTCGCTGCGCGCCAGGTGCAGCCGGTTGCGCCCGGTGCCGGCGCTGTCGTCGATCGCGGCATGGAGGCGCACGGCCTCGTCGAAGCGGCGCGCGGCGAAGGCATAGTCGCCGCGCTGGTAGCGCTTTGCGCCTTCGCTTTCGGCTTCCAGCGCGGCTCTGAGGCGCTGCGGCTCGGGCGGCTGCGGCGTCGAGCCGCAGCCGGCGAGGATCAGGGTCGCCAACAGCAAGAGGCTAGCGCGCACGGGCAGCCTCCCCGCGCGGATCGCTGTCGGCCTTGAGCGTGGCCGGCGCCGGCGCATCGACGAAATTGCGGATCGGCCAGGCCTGCTTCGCGCCGCTGACGATCTCGCGCACATCGGCGGCGACCGAACTGCCGTCGCGCAGCGCCGGCGGCACGCTGGTTTCGGCCTCGGCGGTGATTTTCTCGACGTGATCGAGCACCTGCTGGGTGCGATCGATCATGGCGGGCAGGCGCTGGTTGGCGGTCTCCAGCGTCTGGCCGAGGTATTTCAGGTCCTGCTCGGTCTTGCCGAGGATGCGGATCGCCGTGCCGCCGATGCCTTCGATCTGGCGGTTGCTGTTGGTCAGCAGCGTGTTCAGGGCCTCCGAACTCGAGCGGATCTGCGCCAGCGTGCCGGGCAGGCCCTGCTGCGGATCGGCCAGGGCGCCGGTGATGGCCTTGATGTCCTTGAGGATGGGGACGAATTCGTCGCGCACCTGGTTGGCCAGCGCGGCGAGACCGTCGGCGCGGGAGAATTTGAGCCGCGCCTGCGCCGGGGCGAGCCGGCTCAGGTCCGTTCCCGGCAGGATTTCGAGCGTGGCCGCGCCGACCAGGCCATCCTTGCGCAGTTCGACGCGTGCGTCATGGGTGACGAAACGCATGTGGTCGGCATCGATTTCCAGATTCACCAGCACCTGGCCGTCGTCCTTGAGGCTGACGTCGGCCACCGAGCCGACGCGAAAGCCGGCGATGCGCACCGGTTGGCCCTTGACTATATCCTGGGCGCTGTTGGTGACGAAGCTGAAGTTGGTGGTCTGGCGGAAAACCCCCTGGCGCACCACGATGGCGGCGGCGACGGCCAGCGTCGCCAGCACCGCAACGATCAGGAAGCGCCGGATGCCGCGGCGCAGCGCGGCGGCATCGGCGTCATATTGGGTCAGGAGTGACATGCTGCCTCCGTGGGTTCGGCGAGTTCTGTAAGTTCGGTCGAGCTTCGACAGTCGGGCAGCAGCGGCAGTTCATGGCTGTCGAGATCGATGAAGAGCACCGGCCGGAAAGGATGGCGCGCGTGATAGACGGCTTCGACGGCGATCAGCGCGTTGGCCTGGCGCCGCGTCAGGCCGGCGAACAGGCGGTCGATCACCAGCAGTTCGGGCGGGCGCAGCAGCCAGCGCACGAAGCCGAGTTTCCAGCGTTCGCCGCGTTCGAGGTTCATCGGCTGTTCGCGGGCGAGGACTTCGACGCGCTGCGGCGTCATGCCGCAAAGCTGAAAGGCGGCATCCAGGTCCTGGTCGCGCAGGACGCGGATTTCGGCGGCGTCGTAGCGCAGCACCAGCGCGAAATTCCCGGCCACGGTCAGGTTGCCGAGCAGGCCGCCGTCGGCAGGCAGCACGCCGACGCCGGGGCAGTCTTCGAGCGCCGTCACGACCCGGCGCGCGATGTCGTCGTCGCCCGCCACCAGGCGATGGCGGCCGCCGGCGTCGAGCGGCAGCGCCAGGCGCAGGGCTTCGCCCTCGTACAGCGAGAGCCGGCGCTCGGCGACGGTGGCGTGCAGTGCCTTAGTTACGGCATAACGCCCGCTTTCGCGGGCATTAGCCTCCACTGAAACTTCGCTTCGCGTCGTTTTCATCGGAGCACGTAGAGCAGCAGGGCGAAGATCACGTCGATGACGAAGACGGCGATCAGGCCGGTGCCGACCGACTGCATCGCGGCGCCGGAAATGCCCTGGCTGCCGCGCGTGCCGCTGCTGCCGTGGTGGCAGGCGATGATGCCGACGGCGGCGCCCATCAGCGCGCTCTTGACCAGGCTCAGCAGGGCCAGCCAGGGATCGGCCAGATCGAGGAAGCGGCCGGCCGCCTCGGCCAGCGGCCGGCCTTCGACGAGGGCCGTGGCGAGCCAGCCGCTGCCTATCGAGACCGCCTGGAAGCAGGCGGTCACGGCCGGCAGGGCGATCGCCATGCCGACGATGCGCGGCAGCAGCAGGTAGTCGGCGGGCGGCACGCCGAGCCGGCGCAGCGCGGTGAATTCGTCGTGCAGGCGCATCACGGCGAGTTCCGAGGCGATGCCGGCGCTGCTGCGCGCCACCACCACCAGCGCCGAGAGCAGCGGCGCCAGTTCGTAGAACAGGCCGAGGAAAAGCATGCGTTGGGTCAGGTCGCTGTCGGCGCCGATCAGCGCCGACAACTGGGTCGCCGCGGTGGCGCCGGTGAGCATGGCGAGCACGCCGATCACCGGCAGCGCGGCCACGCCGGCACCATAAATCTGCCGGTAAAGCTGCTCGCGCAGCAGCGGCCGGCGCAGTTCGCGATGGCGGCTGCCGACGAACCAGATCAGGCCGAGGTAGGCCGCGATGCGGCCTTTGGCCAGGGGGCTCATTTGACCTCTCCGCGCGGCGCCGTGAGCGGCGGGGTCCAGCCCCAGAGGGCGGGCAGATCGGCCTCCGGGTGGCCGAGATCGACCAATCCGCCCGCATGGTCGACGGCGGCGGCCACCTGCTGCGAGCAGATCACCGGATGCGGGTATTGCTTGGTCATGGCTTCGAGGCGCCCGGCGATGCCGACGGCGTCGCCGATCACCGAGAACTCGCGACGCTGGCTGGCGCCGACATAGCCGGCGAGGACTTCGCCGCAGTGGATGCCGATGCCGATCTGCAGCGGGGCGATGCCTTCTGCGGCGAGTTCCGCATTCAGCCGGTCGACGCGCAGCAGCAGGTCCTGGGCGGCTTCCAGCGCGTTGCGCTGCGGCGCCGGCAGCGGCTGCGGCAGGCCGAAGGTGGCCATCAGGCCGTCGCCGACGTATTTGTCCACGGCGCCGCCGCTGGTCTGGATGGCCAGCGCGGCCGCGGCATGAAAACGGTTGAGCAGACTGATCATGGCCTCGGGCGTGGACTGCGCGCTGCGCGCCGCGAAGCCGCGGATGCCGGCGAACAGCAGGGTCACTTCGCGGCGCTGGCCGTTCTGTTCGAGCTGCAGCTCGCCGCCGAGCAGGGCGCGCATCACCTGCGGGCTGACGTGGCCGGCGAACATGGTGCGCAAGGTCTGCTTTTCGCGGAAATGCAGGGCGAAGTCCCAGGCATGGCGCGCGGCGAAGGCCAGCAGGGTGACGATGACGATGTTGGCCACCGGCAGATAGCGGCCGTGCCAGAGGGCGAAGGTGGAACCGGCGACGAAGCCGCCGATGACGCCGGCCAGCACCAGGGCCTTCGCCCAGTCGCTGCGGCCGAACCAGAGCAGCACGCCGATACCGGCCAGCAGCAGCGGAAATTCCTTCGGCATGCGCTCGATCAGGCCGCGCCCGAGCAGCGAGCGCAGGGCCTGGATATGCACCACGGCGCCCGGCTCGGTGCGGCTGCCCGGTTCCCAGGCTGCCAGTTGCACCGGCAGGCGGTGGCGGGCCTCGGTCGGCAGCAGATTGGCCACCACCACGGCGCGGCCCTGCACCAGGGCCAGCAGCTTGTCATCCTCGCCGCGGCGGATCCAGTCCAGCACCGTGGCGACCGGCGTGTATTCGATGGCGCCGCCGACGCTGTAGTCGATCATGCCGGTCAGCGATCCCTGGCGGCCCATGTGCTTGGCCATGGCCAGCGCCAGCGGCTCCTGGTTCTCGTCGGAGCGGCAGCGGCGCTGGTTGACCCGGCGCACGGTGCCGTCGGCATCCTCGCAGATGGCCAGCGAGGCAATCGCGCTCTTGCCGATCGCGGCCAGCAGTTCCGGCGCAATCGGGCGCAGCTTGCGGTCGACCCCGGGCGGCTGGCCCACCACCAGCGGCGCCGCGCCACGCAGCCGGTAAATGCCGGCCAGCAGCACCGAATCGATGTCCTTGACCAGGAAGTCGTAGGAGCGCACCGGCAACGGCAGCGCCAGGCCGACCACGGCCGGTTGCGCCGAGGAGAGGCCGGCCAGCAGCGCGCCGAGATGGGTATGCCAGAGCGCGGTGGGCTCGGGAATGGATTCGTAGGCGGCTTCGTCGATGCCGATCACCACCACGTCGTGGGCCAGCGGCGTCGGTGCGTTGGCGCGCAGCCAGCGCGCCTGGACATCGTAGAGCGCCTGGTCGGCGAAGCGCAGCGTGCGGGTCCCCATCAGGCCCCAGGCCGCGGCGCAGACCAGCAGGAAACCAATCAGGATATCGCGCGAGAGGCGGAACATGGACTGATTATGGCATGCGGCCGCAGCGGCGAAAGCCGCCGGCCGCCGGCTCAGGCCGTCGGGCGCAGCTCGAACTCGGTGAACTCGCCGCTGGCGGTCTCGATCATGACATCGGCGACCACCGCACCGGGCGGACCGCGCCGGCTCCAGTCGAGCATTTGCTCAATTTGATCGGCATCGCCGGCGATCATCGCCTCGACGCTGCCGTCGCGGCGGTTGCGCACCCAGCCGGCGACACCCAGCAGGTGCGCCCGCGCCATCATGGCGTAGCGGAAGCCGACGCCCTGCACGACGCCGCTGATGACCAGGCGGCGAACCTCGTTCACTTCACTTTCATGCCCGGCTGCGCGCCGCTGTCGGGCGACAGCAGGAACAGGCCGGGCGACTTGCCGTCGGCATCCGAGGCGGCCAGCACCATGCCTTCCGACATGCCGAACTTCATCTTGCGCGGCGCCAGATTGGCCACCATCACGGTGAGCCGCCCGACCAGCTGCGCCGGATCGTAGGCCGACTTGATGCCGGCGAAGACGTTGCGTGTGCCGCCCGCGCCGAGATCCAGCGTCAGGCGAATCAGCTTGTCGGCGCCCTCGACGTGCTGGGCGTCGGCGATGCGCGCAATGCGCAGGTCGACCTTGGCGAAGTCGTCGATCGAGATGTGCTGCGCCGCAGGCATCACCTGGCCCTGCGCCTTGTCTTCGGTGGCTTGTTGGTGCTGGGCGTGGCGTTGCGGCGAATGCGGGTCAATAGTTGGTGCTGGTGACACGGCGACCTGCGCGACGGGCGCTGCCGTGGGTTCCAGCGATTCGCGGTTGGCGGCGATCAGAGCTTCGATCTGCTTCGGGTCGATGCGCTGCATCAGGTGTTCGTAGGTATTGATCAGGTGCGCCGGCGGCAGCAGGTGGCCGGCGTCCGCCCAATGCAGCGGCGCGACGTTGAGGAATTCCTCGGCGCGCTGCGCCAGCTTGGGCAGCACCGGCTTGAGATAAATCGTCAACAGGCGGAAGGCGTTGATCAGCAGCGAGCAGACCTCGTGCAGCCTGGCTTCCTGGCCTTCCTGCTTGGCCAGCACCCAGGGCTGGTTCTTGTCCACATACTGATTGATCTGGTCGGCCAGGGCCATGACGCGGCGCAACGCGCGCGCCGTGTCGCGTCCTTCATAGTAGCCGGCGATTTCCTCGCCGGCTTCGGCGAGGCCCGGCAGCTCCTTGCGGAAGGTCTCCGCCAGGTGCCCGGCAACCAGCTTGCCGTCGAAGCGTTTGGCGATGAAACCGGCGGCACGGCTGGCGATGTTGATGTACTTGCCGACCAGGTCGGAATTCACGCGCTGGGTGAAGTCGTCGAGGTTGAGGTCGATGTCCTCCATCGTGCCGTTGAGCTTGGCGGCGAAGTAATAGCGCAGCCATTCCGGATTGAGGCCCTGCGTCAGGTAGCTCTCGGCGGTGATGAAGGTGCCGCGCGACTTCGACATCTTGGCGCCATCGACGGTCAGGAAGCCGTGGGCGAAGACGCCGCTCGGGATGCGATAGCCTGCGTGCTCGAGTTCGGCCGGCCAGAACAGCGCATGGAAATACAGGATGTCCTTGCCGATGAAGTGGTAGAGCTCGGCTTTGGATTCCTTGCCCCAGAACTCGTCGAAGTCCAGCCCCTTTTTCGCGCCGAAATTCTTGAACGAGCCCATGTAGCCGATCGGCGCATCGAGCCAGACGTAGAAGAACTTGCCCGGCGCGCCGGGGATCTCGAAGCCGAAGTAGGGCGCGTCGCGCGAGATGTCCCAGTCGGTCAGCTTGTTCTCGCCGGGTTCGCCGAGCCATTCCTGCAGCTTGTTGATCGCCTCGGGCTGGGCCTTGCAGACCTCGCGCGTGGCGCGGCGCAGGAATTCCTGGCAGCGCGGATCGGAGAGCTTGAAGAAATAATGGTCGGAGGATTTCAGCACCGGTTGCGCGCCCGACACCGCCGAGTAGGGGTTCTTCAGTTCGGTCGGCGCATAGGCCGCGCCGCAGGATTCGCAGGCGTCGCCGTACTGGTCCTTGGTCCCGCACTTGGGGCACTCGCCCTTGATGAAGCGGTCGGGCAGGAACATGTTCTTGACCGGATCGTAGTACTGCTCGATCGAGCGCACCTCGATCAGGCCGGCGGCCTGGAGCTTGGCGTAGATGTCCTCGGAATAATGCCGCGTCTCGTCGGAATGCGTGGTGTGGTAGTTGTCGAAGGCGACATGAAAGCCGGCGAAATCGCGCGAGTGCTCGGCATGGACGCGGGCGATCAAGGCCTCCGGCGTGATGCCTTCCTTCTCCGCACGCAGCATGATCGGCGTGCCATGGGTGTCGTCGGCGCAGACATACCAGCATTCATGCCCGCGCATCTTCTGGAAGCGCGTCCAGATGTCGGTCTGGATGTATTCGACCAGATGGCCGAGGTGGATCGCGCCGTTGGCATAGGGCAGGGCGCTGGTAACGAGGATCTTGCGGGTCATGACGCGGTCTTTCCGGAGGCTGGCGGCGGGCGTGCGGCCCACTGCATCTGAAGGGGGGCATTGTACCGGGGCGGGGTGGCGTATCGCCAGCGCCAACTCTTGGGCTTGTCTTCCGAAGGGAGATGCCGGGACTCGCCCCGGCGGGCGACCTACTTTCTTGCTCGTGCAAGAAAGTAGACAAAGAAGCACGCCCCGCCTCCCCGGCCTGACTGCGTCAGGCTGCCCTCGCTGCGAAAGCTTCGCCGGGCCGGTCGCTAAACTCGCTTCGCTCAGACAACGCGACCGGACTACCCCCGGCGAACCTTCC
>JAUYSD010000031.1 GCA_030696505.1 Sulfuritalea sp.
GCAGGCGAGCCAGGGCCGCCAGGGCCAGGCCTCCGCCCCGAGGGCGTGTTTCCTTGTCATTTGCAGGTTGCGGTGGAGCATGGTGCTTAGGCGGTCTTTCGAGAGTTGGTGCTGGCGATACGGCGCGCTGCCTCCGCCAGCGACGTGACTATAGCATCGCAGTCGATTCCTTGCACATCCTCACCCTCGTTGTAGCCGTAGGGCACGATGAACACCGGGCAGCCGGCGGCGCGCGCCGCGACCGCGTCGTGGTGCGAATCGCCGATGTGCAGGTTCTCGGCGGGCAGCGTGCCCATGCGTTCACAGGCGTGCAGCAGTTGCGCGGGATGCGGCTTCTTGTGCGGCAGGCTGTCGCCCGAAACGGCGAAGTTGAACCAGATGCCGAGCTGCGTGGCGACCAGCAGCGGCTCGGTGAATGCGGCCGCCTTGTTGGTGATCACCGCCAGCGGCAGGCCGGCCGCGCGGAAGGCCTGGAGGCCTTCCAGCACGCCGGGAAACAGCGTCGAGCGGCGGCCGTTTTCGATCGCATAGTGGTGGCGGAAAATCACCTGCGCCTGCTCCACAGCGGCCTCGTCGAGGTCGGGCAGGCAGCGCGCAACCAGCTTGGGAATGCCGCGGCCGATGAAGCCGGCGATGGTCTCGACTGGATACTCGGGGCGGCCCATTTCGCGCAGCATGGCGTTGGCGGCGGCGGCGAGATCGGGAACGGTGTCGAGCAGGGTGCCATCGAGGTCGATGGTGACGGAGCGAATAGTGTTCATCGGCGCGACGATAGCATGAGCGTTACGGGCACACGTCAAGGGGCGTGGATGCACCGATAGCCGGGTTTTATATCCCCGCGGGACGCGGGGACGGTATCCCGGTGATATCGGCGTCCCGCGAAGGGTTTTACGCGCTGGCGAGATCCAGCATGGCGCGCGCTTCGGCAGGGCTGGCGACCTCGCGCCCGGCCTTGCGCGCGCAGGCCGCGAGCGCTTCGATCAGCGCGCCGTTACCGGCGGCGCGGCTGCCGTCAGGCAGGTAGAAGCTGTCCTCCAGCCCCGTGCGCAGCATGCCGCCGAGTTCGGCGACGCGTTGGTGCAGCGGCCAGATCTCGGCGCGACCGATCAGCGTCGCCTGCCACGGCGAACCCGGCTCTATCCAGCGCAGCAGCAGTTGCAGCAGGTCGGCGTCGACCGGCATGCCCGAGGCCACGCCCATGACGAAGTTGTATTCGGCGTGGTCCGTCATGCCGGCCTTCTGGTACATCGCGACGGAACGCACGATGCCGACATCGAAGCATTCGAACTCGGGGCGCGTGCCGGTCTCCTGCATTACGTCGAGGAAGGCCTGCACTTTTTCCACTGGATTGTCGAAGACCATCGGCGGCCAGGCCCAGCGGCCGTCCTCGCGCAGCTTCAGGTAGTTCAGCGTTCCGGCATTGCAGGCGGCGATCTCGGGCCGGGCGCGGCGGATGCAGGCGGCGGGGCCGGCGATGTCGGCACCGATCACGCCGGTGGTCAGGTTGATGATGACGCCGGGGCAGGCGGCGCGGATCGCATCGACGATCTCGGCGGCGACGTCGGGGTCCCAGGAGGGCAGGTGGCCTTTGCCGGGTTCCTGCTGGCGCAGATGTACGTGCATGATGGATGCACCCGCGTCATAGGCTTCGCGCGCGGAGGCGGCCATTTGCGCGGGCGTGACCGGCACCGGATGCTGTTTTGGATCGGTCAGTACGCCGGTCAGGGCGCAGGTGAGGATGGCTTTGTCGTGGGCAGGCATGGGCTTTCCTCGATGCTGAGTTCGATCAGTATGGCGCCGGCCTCGACCTGCTGGCCGAGCAGGACGCGGATGGCGGCGACGGTGCCGGCGGCATACGCCGTCACGCGCATTTCCATTTTCATGGCTTCGATCACGGCCAAGGTCTGGCCGGCCCTCACCGTGTCGCCGGCGGCGACTTCGAGGCGGGCGACGGTGCCGGCGACGGCGGCGCGCGCCGTGAGCGGATCGTGACGGGTTTCTGTGGCGGGGAAGGGTGAAGCTTCGCGGAAGGCGAAGACGGCGGCATCGTGCGCCAGGTGAAGTACGTCGCCCTCGCGGTGGACGCTGGTGTGGCGCGTGACGCCGTCCTGCGCGTAGCGCAGCCGGCCATTCTCATTGGTGTGCAGTTGCGGGTGAGCCGCCGTCTCGCCAGCACCAACTCTTGTGTTGCGTGTTTCATCGCCGCACATGAGCGCCAGATCGAAGCCGGCGACGCTGTTTGAACGCCACCCCGCTTCGCCGGCAAAGATCGCGGCGGCAAGCTGCCAGTCGGCCTCGGACGGTTGCGGGCGCTGCAGAATGTCTTCGCCGTCGGTCGCCCATTCGTCGAGCAGCGTCGTGTGCATTTGCGCGGCGCGGAAACTTTTGTGGTCGACCAGGTCGCGCAGCATGCGGCCGTTGGTGACCAGGCCCAGCAGCGGTGCGTCTTCGAGCGCCGCCATCAGGCGGCGAATCGCGTCATTGCGATCACGGCCGTGGGCGATCACTTTCGCCAGTAGCGGATCGTAGAAGGGCGTCACCATTCCGCCTTCGGCGATGCCGGAATCGATGCGGACGCCGGGACGCAGCGCGGCCTCGGGGCGGAAATGCAGCACCGTTCCTGTTTGCGGCGCGAAGCTGGAGTAGGGGTCTTCGGCGTACAGCCGCGCCTCGATGGCGTGGCCGCTGAACATGATTTCGTCCTGGCGCAGTGGCAGCGGTTCGCCGGCCGCGACGCGCAACTGCCATTCGACGAGATCCAGTCCAGTGATCATTTCGGTGACTGGATGCTCGACCTGCAGTCGCGTGTTCATTTCGAGGAAGTAGTGGCGCAGTTCCTGGTCGACGATGAACTCGATGGTACCGGCGCCGCGATAGCCGACGGCCAGTGCGGCGGCCACTGCATCGCGGCCCATGGCGGCGCGCATGGCCGGCGTGACGATGGGCGAGGGCGCCTCCTCGATGACTTTCTGTCGCCGCCTTTGCGTCGTGCAGTCGCGCTCGCCCAGATGCACGGCATTGCCGTGGGCGTCGGCGAAGACCTGGATTTCGATGTGTCGGCCCTGTGGGATCAGGCATTCCAGCATCAGCCTGGCGTCGCCGAAGGCGGCCAGAGCCTCTCGCCGCGCGCCGGCCAGCGCCTCGGGCAGATCCGCCGCCGAGTTGGCGAGGCGCATGCCGCGCCCGCCGCCGCCGGCCACGGCCTTGACCAGCAAGGGGTAGCCGAGCGTTTCGGCTTCGCGCGTCAGTCGTGCGTCGCTCTGGTCCTCGCCCAGATAACCCGGCGCGGTCGGCACGCCGGCGGCGATCATGCGCCGCTTGGCGCCGGCCTTGTCGCCCATCGCGGCGATCGCGGCGGCGGGCGGGCCGATGAAGACCAGCCCGGCTTCGATACAGGCGCGGGCGAAGCCGGCGTTCTCGCTGAGGAAGCCGTAACCCGGATGGACAGCATCTGCGCCGGCTTTCCGCGCTGCCGCGAGCAGCGCAGCGATGTTCAGGTAGGACTCGGCCGCCGGCGCGGGGCCGATGCGTACGGTTTCGTCGGCCAGCGCCACGTGCGGCGCGCCGGCATCGGCGTCGGAATACACCGCGACGGAGCGATAGCCCAGCGTACGCGCCGTGCGCATCACGCGGCAGGCGATCTCGCCGCGATTCGCCACCAGGATTTTCCTGAAGCTCATGGACGCGGCAGTGTGCCTTCGAACTTGCAAATGATGCCGAGCATGACCTCGTCGGCGCCGCCGCCGATCGACACCAGACGGCCGTCGCGCCAGGCCCGCGACACAGGATTGTCCCAGGTGTAGCCCATGCCGCCCCAGTACTGCAGGCAGGCATCGGCCACTTCGCGGTCGAGCCGGCCGCACTTGAGCTTGGCCATCGAGGCCAACCGCGTCACGTCGCGGCCGGCGACGTATTCCTCGACCGCACGGTAAGTCAGCGCGCGCAGCGCCTCGACCTCGGTGCGCAGTTCGGCCAGCCGAAAATGCACCACCTGGTTGTCGAGGATGGACTTGCCGAAAGCCCGGCGTTCGCGCGTGTAGGCGATGGTCTGGTCGATCATGTTGTCCATCATGCGCAGGCTGCTTGCCGCGCCCCACAGCCGTTCTTCCTGGAACTGCAGCATCTGGTAAGTGAAGCCCATGCCTTCCTGGCCGATGACGTTGGCCTGGGGCACGCGCACGTCGTCGAAGAAAATCTGCGCAGTGTCGGAAGCGTCCATGCCGATCTTGATGATCTTCTGCCGGCTGATGCCGGGCGTGTTCATCGGCACCATGATCAGCGACTTGTTCTTGTGCGGCGCGCCTTCCGAGGTGTTGGCCAGCAGGCAGCACCAGTCGGCCTGCATGCCGTTGGTGATCCACATCTTGCTGCCGTTGATCACGTAGTCGCTGCCGTCCTTGCGTGCCGTGGTCTTCAGCGCGGCGACGTCGGAGCCGCCGCCGGGTTCGGAGACGCCGATGCAGCCGACCATGTCACCGGCGATGGCCGGGGCGAGGAACTCCTGCTTCAGCGCCTCGGAGCCGAAGCGCGCCTGGGCGGGGGTGCACATGTCGGTCTGCACGCCGATGGCCATCGGCACGCCGCCGCAGGCGCAGTCGCCGAGCGCCTCGGCCATCACCATCGAGTAGGAGAAGTCGAGTTCCTGGCCGCCGTACTCGGCCGGATACTTGAGCCCGAGCAGGCCCAGGTTGCCGAGCTTCTTGAACACCTCGTGCGAAGGAAACTGCTCGGCTTCTTCCCACTTGGTGACATGCGGATTGAGTTGCTCGCGCACGAAACGGCCGACGGTGTCGGCGAGCTGGCGGTGTTCGGTGGTGAATTGCATGACTGATCCTTTCTAGAGGCGGGCGACGCCGAAGGTATTGGGGCACAGCGTGCGCGCCGCGCCTTCGGCGGCGATGTCGAGGCAGAGTCCGAGGATGCGGCGCGTGTCGCGCGGGTCGATGATGCCGTCGTCCCACATGCGCGCGGTGCCGAACAGCGCCGTGGATTCCTGTTCCAGGCGCAGGCGCAGGCCTTCGCTCATGGCCGCCAGCGCCGCTTCGTTGGCCGGCTGGCCGGCGCGTTCGAGCTTGGCGCGGCCGACGATTTCCATGACCTTGGCGGCCTGCGCCGCGCCCATCACGGCGGTGCGCGCCGAAGGCCAGGCGAAGATGAAGCGCGGGTCGAAGCCGCGCCCGCACATGCCGTAGTTGCCGGCGCCGTAGGAACCGCCGAGCACGATGGTCAGCTTGGCCACGCGGGCATTGGCCACGGCCTGGATCATCTTCGAGCCGTGCTTGATCGCGCCGGCGCGCTCGGCGACCGAGCCGACCATGTAGCCGGTGGTGTTCTGCAGGAATATCAGCGGCGTATCGCTCTGGTCGCAGAGCTGGATGAACTGCGCGGCCTTGACCGAGCCGTTGGGCTGGATCGGCCCGTTGTTGCCGAGGATGCCGACCGTGTGTCCGTGCAGGCGCGCGTGGCCGCAGATCGTGTCGCTGCCGTAAGCCGCCTTGAATTCGAGGAAGTCGGAGGCATCGACCAGGCGCGCGATGACTTCGCGCACGTCGTAGGGCTCGCGCTCGTCGGCGGGGACCAGGCCCAGCAGTTCTTCGGGCGAATGGCGGGGATGCACAAGAGTTATGCCTCCGGCAGAGCCGGAGGCGGTATCCCTTGCGGACGGCGCTGGCTCGCTCTGCGTGCCTGGGATTCCGCTTCGCGGGCAGGCAACGGCGGTCCAGTTCAGCTTGTCCATCACGTCGCGCGCCGTGGCAATCGCATGGGCGTCGTTCTCGCACAGGTACTCGCCGAGGCCGGTGACGCCGGCGTGGGTCTCGGCGCCGCCGAGTGCTTCCTCGTCGACCTCCTCGCCGATCGCGGCCTTGACCAGCGGCGGACCGGCCAGGTAGATGCTCGACCGACCGCGCACCAGGATTACGTAGTCGGATAGCCCCGGCAGGTAGGCGCCGCCGGCGGTGGACGCACCGTGCACGATGGCGATCTGCGGGATGCCGGCGGCCGAGAGCCGCGCCTGGTTGGCAAAACTGCGGCCGCCCTCGATGAAGATTTCCGACTGGTAGATCAGGTTGGCGCCGCCGCTCTCGACCAGATAAATCAGCGGCAGGCGGTTGTCGCGGGCAATCTCCTGCGCGCGCAGGCTTTTCTTGAGGCCCATCGGCGGTATCGTGCCGCCCTTGATCGCGCTATCGCTGGCCATCACCACGCAGCGCTTGCCGCTGACCGTGCCGATGCCGATGATCGATCCGCCGCCGAGCACGGCCTTGTCGCCGTCGTCGTCGTGCATGCCCAGGCCGGCTAGCGTGGCGAATTCGATGAAGTCGCTGCCGCGGTCGATCAGGCGCGCGACGCGCTCGCGCGGCAACAGTTGGCCGCGCTGCTCGAACCTGTCGCGCTTGGAGGACGATTCGTCGCGCACTTTCTGTTCCAGCGCACGCACCTCGGCCAGCCGCTCCGCCATGCGCGCGACGTTCGCAGCGAAGGCGGCCGAGCCGGTATCGACGGTCGATTTCAGCAATGGCATCAGGTTTCCTTCAGCACGTCGGGCATCACGCTGCGATGGAAGCCATCGAATGCTTCGGCACGTCGGTGATCGGGGATCGGGAACAGCGGCGTGTCGAGCGGCGCGCCGCCGTCGATCGCCAGCGTGACGCCGGTGATGAAGGAGGCGCCCTTCGAGAGCAGGAAGCAGATCGCGGCGCTGACTTCGGATTCGGTGCCGAGCCGGCGCAGCGGCACATGCTTCTTCAGCTTCGGGATCATCTCGCGCACCGGGCCCTTGTAGGTATCCATGCCGGAAGAGGCGATCCAGCCCGGCGCCACGGCATTGACGCGGACGCCGCTGGCCGCCCATTCGACGGCGGCGGTCTTGGTCAGGTTCGCCATGCCGGCGCGCGCGGCGCCCGAATGGCCCATGCCGGGCATGCCGTTCCACATGTCGGCGGTCATGTTCACGATGGCGCCGCCGTGGGTCTGCATGGTCTGCAGGTAAAGCTCGCGCATCATCAGGAAGCCGCCGGTCAGGTTGTTGGCCAGCACCGTCTCGAAACCCTTCTTGCTGATGGCGGTGAGCGGCGAAGGAAACTGGCCGCCGGCATTATTGACCAGACCGTGGATGCGCCCGTGGCGTATTACCGCTTGCTGCACCGCATTCTTCAGCGCATCTTCGTCGCGGATGTCGAATGCGGCAATCTCGGCGCGGCCGCCGTCTTCGGCGATCTCCGCAGCTACCCGTTCCAGTTTGTCGACGCTGCGGCCGGTGAGGATCACGGTGGCGCCGAGCGCGGCCAGCTCATGCGCGACGCAGCGGCCGATGCCGCTGCCGCCGCCGGTGACCCAATGCACTTCGCCGGCGAACAAGCCGGCGCCTAACACGCTGCTGTAAGGTTTGCTGCTCATCGGCACTCCTTTGCGCATCGCCAGCTTGAATCGGCAAGTTCGCGACGATGCTACCGGCAGCTTCCGTTAACGTCAACATGATCGCGTTAAGGAAAGAATTATCTTGAATGCACGAAGTGCACTTGCTAGGATGGCGGCGCACCATCCATCGATAACGGACGCAAAGGATAGCGGCGCGTGACGAAGCCAGGCAGAGGCGCAACGAAGAATGCGGCGGCGTTTGTCGCCAGCCATCGTCCGGCGGCGGACGGCGAGTTGTTCGGCATCACCGAACTGTCGCGCGAGTTCGGCATTTCGCTGCGTGCGATCCGTTTCTACGAGGATAAGGGTCTGCTCGCGCCGCGCCGGATCAATGGCGGCCGCGCCTACTCGCGGCGCGACCGGGTGCGCCTGGGGCTGATCCAGCGCGGACGGGCGGTCGGCATGTCGCTGGCGGAAATCGAGCACATCCTGTCCTTGTACGGCGATCATGGCGAAGGTCACGCGAAGCAGCTCGATTACCTGATCGGACGCATCGATGAAGCAATGACGGAGCTCGATACGCGGCGACTTAACATCGAGACGATGCTGGCTGAGCTGGATGTGGTCCGCGGTGAATTGCGGCGCGAACTCGCGGCGAAACGCCGCAATGGAAAGAAAATCGGCAAAGCTGCCTGAGCGCGCCGGGTAGCCGCTGCCGCTGGCCCCGATCATGAGGTCCGAAAACGGCGAGTGTTCGCGCCTATCGTGGCTAAACTGCAGCCATGCAATTCACTCAGATCGATCCCAGGGCCTGCTATCAGGCGATGAAAGCGCATGATGCGCGCTTCGATGGGCATTTTTTCGTCGGCGTGTCGACCACCGGCGTGTATTGCCGTCCGATATGCCGCGTACGTTTGCCGAAACCCGAAAATTGTTCTTTCCATCCGAGCGCCGCTGCGGCGGAAGCAGCCGGATTTCGTCCTTGCCTGCGTTGCCGGCCGGAACTCGCTCCGGGTTTCGCGGCGACCGAAGCGAGCGCAAAGCTGGCGCGAACTGCCGCGCGGATGATCGAGGACGGCGTCGCCTCGGATGTCGATCTCGCGTTCGTGGCGCAGCGTATCGGCGTCAGCGACCGGCATTTGCGCAGGATATTCGCGGCGGAATTCGGCGTGGCGCCGATCCAGTATGCGCAGACGCATCGCTTGCTGCTGGCGAAGCGATTGCTGACCGATACGCCGCTGCCGGTCGTCGAGGTCGCATTTGCCAGCGGTTTTTCCAGCGTTCGGCGCATGAATGCGCTGTTCGCGCAACGTTACGGTTTCAGCCCGACACGGCTGCGCAAGGAAGGCGGGCAGCATGATGCCGGCGTCGATGAACATGCGCTGGGTTTCATCCTGCCGTACCGGCCGCCTTACGATTTTCCGCGCCTGCTGGCGTTCTTCGGCATGCGGGCTTTGCCGGGCGTCGAATCCGTCAGCGAGGCGGCGTATCGCCGCGTCGTCCGGGTCGCGTCGAATCCCGCGACGATCGGCTGGCTCGAAGTGAGCCAGATTCGGCAGCGGCACGCATTGCAGTTGCGTTTCTCCGCGACGCTCGCCGCCGCGAGTCAGGAATTGCTGTCGCTTACCCGCCAGGCATTCGATGTCGGTGCCGATCCGCTGGAAATCGCCGCCGTGCTCGGAACGCTGGCGCAGGGCGCCGAGGGATTGCGTCTGCCCGGCGCATTCGACGCGTTCGAGTTGGCGCTGCGCGCGATCCTCGGCCAGCAGGTGAGCGTGAAGGCGGCACGCACGTTGGCGAGCCGTTTTGTCGAAGCCTACGGCGAACCGGTGGCAACACCGTTTGCGGATCTGACGCGGGCTTTTCCTTTGCCGTCACGTGTGGCGGCATTGCGGCGCGACGAGATCGCCCGCCTCGGCATCGTCGGTCAGCGCGCCGACGCGATGATCGCGCTTGCCCGCGCGATGCTTGCCGGTACGCTGGTGCTGGGTTATGCCTGCGAAGCGGAAGAGACGATCGAAAACTTGTGCCGCATCCGCGGCATCGGCGCGTGGACTGCCCATTACATCGCCATGCGCGCGCTGGCGTGGCCCGATGCCTGGCCGCCGCAGGACGTGGCGTTGCTGGGCGCCCTGCAACTGCCGAACACCGCGCCAGGCCAGCGCGCGGCCGACGCGATGGCCGAAGCGTGGCGTCCGTGGCGCAGCTATGCGGTGCTGCATGCCTGGCGCAAACTGGAAACGGTAGATGAAGCAAAGGAGCAGCGATGACAAAGTACTATCAATGGCATCAATCGCCCTTGGGCGAACTCTTGCTGGCGGGCAGCGGCGAGGCGATCACCGATGTACATCTGCGCGCCGGAAAATACTTGCCGGAAATTCGGCCCGATTGGTTGCACGGGCCGCACGACGCAGTGCTGAACCAGTTGCGGCGCGAGCTGGACGACTATTTCGCCGGCCGCCTGCGCCGCTTCGGCGTTGCGCTGGCGGCGCAGGGCACGGCATTCCAGAAACAGGCCTGGGCATTTCTCGCCGCGATTCCGTTCGGCGAGACGCGCAGCTACCGCCAGCAAGCTTGCGCGATCGGGCGGCCGAACGCGGCGCGGGCGGTCGGTGCGGCGAACGGCAGGAACCCGATCGGCATCGTCCTGCCCTGCCATCGCGTGATCGGCGCCGACGGCAGCATGGCCGGCTACGCCGGCGGCATCGAGAGCAAGGAATTTCTGCTGAAACTGGAAGGCGTGCTCTGAGCGCTTGCAGTCCGCTTCAGGCCTTTTCCAGTTCGGCGCGCAGCGCGGCGATCACCGTGTCGTAACGGTGCGGGTCGGCATCGCGGCCGGCGCCGAATACGGCGGAGCCGGCGACGAAGGTATCGACTCCGGCTCTTGCCACTTCCAGGATGTTCGCCGGACCGACGCCACCGTCGATTTCCAGGCTGACGTTCAGGCCGCGTGCGTCGATCATCTGGCGTACCTTGCGCGCCTTGTCGAGCACGTAGGGAATGAACTTCTGGCCGCCGAAGCCGGGGTTGACCGACATCAGCAGCACCATGTCGAGCTTGTCCAGCGTGTATTCGAGCACGTCGAGCGGCGTTGCCGGATTGAACACCAGGCCCGGCTTGCAGCCGCATTCGCGGATCAGGCCTATGGTGCGGTCGATATGCTCCGAAGCTTCCGGGTGGAAGGTGATGTAGGTGGCGCCGGCCTTGGCGAAATCGGGGATGATGCGGTCGACCGGCTTGACCATAAGGTGCACGTCGATCGGCGCCGTGACGCCATGCTTCTTCAGCGCTTCGCAGACCAGCGGGCCGATCGTCAGGTTCGGCACGTAATGGTTGTCCATGACGTCGAAATGCACGATATCGGCGCCCGCGGCGAGCACGTTGTCGACTTCCTCGCCGAGCTTGGCGAAGTTGGCGGAAAGAATGCTGGGGGCGATCCTGAACGTCTTGGACACGGCGTACTCCCGAAAGTAAATGGGAAGATTTTACCGGCGGCGCGGCGCGGCGGATTCAGGATTTGTGATGGCGGCCATAAGCGCGGCTAGAATCCCGGCCATCCATCCACGGGAATGCATAGATGATTCTGCTGACAGGCGGCGCTGGTTACATCGCGCTGCACACCGCCGCGGTGCTGATCGAGACGGGCCACGACGTGGTGCTGTTCGACAACTTCTGCAACAGCAAGCCGCTGGCGGTAGAGCGGCTGGCCGCGATTGTCGGCCGGCCGGTGCCCTGCGTGAAAGGCGATGTCCGTTCGCGCACCGACCTGGACGGCCTGTTCGACCAGTACTCGATCGATGCCGTGATCCACTTCGCCGGCCTGAAGGCGGTCGGCGAATCGGCGGCCGAGCCGCTGCGCTACTACGACAACAACGTCAGCGGCAGCCTGGTCCTGCTCGAAGCGATGCAGCGGGCGGAAGTCAGGCGCATCGTCTTCAGCTCGTCGGCCTGCGTCTACGGCGAGCCGGACGCCAGTCCGATTCCCGAATCGGCTGCGTTGCGCCCGGCGAACACTTACGGCCGCACCAAGCTGATGGTCGAGGAAATCCTGCGCGACCTGCAGCTCGCTGCGTCCGACTGGTCGGTCGCCTTGCTGCGTTATTTCAATCCGGTCGGCGCGCATCCGTCCGGCCTGATCGGCGAAGATCCGAACGGCATTCCCAACAACCTGATGCCCTTTGTCACGCAAGTCGCGGTCGGCCGCCGCCCGGAGCTGCAGGTTTTCGGCGGCGACTACCCGACGCCGGACGGCTCGGGCGTGCGCGACTACATTCATGTCATGGATCTGGCGGACGGCCACCGGGCGGCGCTCGACTGGGCCTTGCGCGATCCGCGCGAAGTGCTGACCGCGAACCTCGGCACCGGCCAGGGCTACAGCGTGCTGGACCTGGTGCGGAGCTTCGAGCTGGCCAGCGGACAGGCGATTCCCTACCGCATCGTGGCGCGCCGTGCCGGCGACGTTGCCGCTTACTGGGGCGATCCTTCACTGGCCCGGCGGCGCTTGGGCTGGACCGCGCAACGGACGCTGGAAGACATGTGCCGCGATTCGTGGAACTGGCAAAGCCGGAATCCGCAGGGCTTTGCCTGACACGGCGGCGCCGTTGCCTGTCCGCGAAGCGGCGTCCCAGGTACGCAGAGCGCGTCAGCGCCGATTTCAGAGCTTGCCGGCGGCAACCAGGCGATTGAAGATCGTGTTGGCGGAGAGCCAGACCAGCTGATCGTCGAATTCGCAAAGCGGCGTTCCTTCGACTTCGTTGTCGGCGCAGCCCGATGTGATCGGCATCGACGAACGGGAGACTTTCTTGGCGCCGCTGTTGTTCAGCGCCTCGTCCGTCCCCGCGGTGGGTGAGCTGACCGTGCCGCCGCCGCGCGGCGTGCCGCCGTAGCCGTTCTTGCCGACGGAAAGAATCACGGCCGGCGCGGTGGCGAGCGCGTTTTCCTTCTTTGTTTCGGTGCTGCCGCCGGTGGCCGGATCGTCGCCGCGGGAGATCACGGAGATGTCGCCGGCACTGGTCAGGGCGATGGTGCCGGAGAAGGCCGACGAGACGCTATAGCGCAGGCGGTAACCCCAGCCGTCGGATTGCGTGGTGCCGACGGTCTGGTAGGGGAAGTCGCCTTCCTGCGCGGTGCAGGCGCCCGACGAACCGTTCTCGGCGCCGTCGGCATCAGTATCGGGGCAGGGCAGGCGCCCGTTCACCACCACATAGCCGAGCAGCGCATCGCGCGTTTCGGCGAGCAGCTTGTCCGTTTCCTGACGCGCCCGGATGTCCTGCTGCGCCGACAGCGGCAGCAGCATGCCGCCGAGCAGCAGCGCGACGATGAACAGCACGATCGCCAGCTCGATCAGCGTGAAGCCGCGCCGGGCGAAAGTTGGCGCTGGCGCGACGGCGGGAATCATGGCAGCCATGTGCTGGCGAAATCCGTAATGTTGACGACCTGGTCCTGGGTTCCCTGTCCGTTGGTAAAGCCCAGGCGCATGGTGCGCAGGGACTCGCCGTAGCAGATGTTGTCCGAACCGCAGCTGTAGAGTGCATCGTAGCAGGAGTTGTCGGCGCCGCAGACCTGTCCGCTGGGGCAACTGCTGCCGCTGCCGCAGGCGGCGTGCTTGAGCAGGGGCGGCCCGCTGCACTTGTTCGCCGTGCAGGCGCCCTGGGGAATATCGTGGATCACGGCGGTGTCATGCAGCACCGTGACGGTGTTGGTCGGCAGTTGCTTGATGCCGGTGTAGCAGTACTTGTTGCCGTCGGCCTCGGTGCCGCCGCAGGTGCCGGTGGTGCAGGTATCGCCGGCGCCGCACAGGTCGAGGCGGACCACGGCGGCATCGGTCTGGCTGGACATGGAGCGACTGATGGCTTTCAACTGCAGCAGCCAGCTCGCATCGCTGGCTCCTTCTGGGATCACCCAGGCACGGGTGGTCACGACCGACAGCAGGCCATATGGCGAGCTGTCCAGCTTGAAGGTGAGCGGGCTCACGTCGGGCGTGATTTCGTCGCTGGCCGAGAGTATCCATACCGAATTCTTGTGGGAGGTTCCGTTATTGACCACCCAGGGGGTGGCGGCAGTGAGCTTGGCGGCGGTGTTTTCGGTCGTCGCGCGCGACCAGGAAAAAAGGCCTGCGGCATAGATGCCGTTGCGCGCCGGGTCGCTCTGGGCGGTGACCAGCACGCGGTCGTTGATGGCGAGCGCCACGCCATCGACGGTTTGCAGCCCGGACAGCGTGATGTTGCCGGTGGCGACGGCTTGCACCGGATCGTGCAATTTGGCGATGGCGACATCCATGCGCCTGAACACCAGCGCGGCAGTACCCAGCGTCAGGCCGGGATCGTTCAGTGCGACCCACAACGCATCCTTGTTGCTCGATCCCGCGCTCACCTGCCAGGCGACGCCATGCGTGAGGCCGGACAGGGTGCTTTCGGCGGAAGCCCGCTCCCAGGCGCCGCTGCCTGCGACATACACGCCGTTTTTCGCGCTGTCGTTCTGGCCGGCGACCAGCACGCGGTCGCCATTGACCAGAGTCACGCCGTCGACCACCGGCAGGTTGGCGAGCGGAATGTTGCTGCTGGCGACCGCGCGCACCGCCTCGCCCAGGCGCGCCGGGGAGAGCGCCAGTTCGCCGTCGGTGGTGAAGCTAGAACTCACTCGCCATACGGTGTTGCGGTAGGGATAGACGGTGATGCCGTCGTCCTTGAGTTCCTGGCGCACGATCCACATGTTGCCGGTGAATAGTTCGCGCGCCTCGTCTTCCAGTGCATGGCGGGTCCACTCGCCGGCCGCCGCGGAATACACGCCGTTGAGCCAGGGCTTGCCGCTGCGGGCGACGAGGATGCGGTCGCCCGCCGCCACGGTGACGCCGTCGAGCGTCGGCAGGCCGCTCAAGGCAAGGCTGTCGTCGGTGGCAAGGACGCGGACTTCGCGGATTTCCGGTGTGCGGGCACGCGCCAGTTCGACGCGAACGTGAAAATCGCGCTCGCTGGTGGTGGTACTGCCGAGGCGGGCAAGCGGCGCCAGGGCGTAGGGCGGGTAGGGCGGTGGCGACGGGAAAGGTGAAACGGCCGCCGGATTGGTGGGCGCCGTCGGATCGGCGGTCGCGGGTCGGGCGTGGGCGTTGTCGTCGAATTCCGGTGCCAGATAGCAGAAATTGTTCACAGCGCAGTAGCGCATGGCGGGGCAATTGCCATTCGGGAAGCCGCTGGCCAGGAAGCCGCAAGAGCCGGTCCAGGGACATTCGCCTGAGGCATTGCATGCAGTGGGAGTGCCAAGGGAATCGGTGGCTGGAATTGCGGATTCGGTGCCCCAATAGGCGATGCCGATGTGGGCGTCATTGGCGTTGGGCGGCGTGTAGTCGGGATCGTTGCGGCCGGCGGAGAGCGGATTGCCGGAAGTGCTGAAGCCACTGCCCCGCGTGCGATCGAACTCGATGCCGATTTTGGGATGGGCGATGGCGGTGGTTTCGTTGCCGTTGGTGATCTGGTCCGGATCGTTGCTGCCGGAATAGCCCAGATGCTGCCGCGCCGCGCCGCAAACACTGGCCGAGTTGCGGTCGCCGTCGATCAAGGCGAAGACGAAGCCATCGCCACGGTCATCGACTTGTGCGCGGAAATAGCTGCGCAGGCCGCTGCCGGTGGTCCGGTTTTCGGGAGTCCAGGCGCAGCCGAACAGGGCGTAGGCGGGCGCCGGATTCACGAACAGATTGGAGCGCACGCCGAGGGCGCCCAGCGTCAGGGTACGGCTCGCGGCGTCATAGCTGGCGAGCTGGTTGTAGCCCAGGCTGGCCAGTACCGGGGACGAGACGGCGGTGAAACTGGCGGTGGCGGGAATGCAGCGCACGATGTCCTGGCTTGCGGCCTGGCTGGCAGAGACCGCGTCGAAGCGGCTGGGACCAGAGAAGCTGATTTCGCCCTGGGTGGTGAAGCTGGTGAGGTTGGCGCTCTCCAGATAATTGGCCAAGGTGTTTCTTTGGGTCGCGGTGGCCCGCGTTTGATCCGTCTGCCGTTGGCCGGAAAACGCCAGGGCGCCGCGACAGGTGTCGAGCACGTTATCGACCGTGACATTGCAGTTGCCGCTGGTGCAGTTGGCGACGAAGATCTGGTCCTGGAAGTGCGGGTAGTAGCCTTTCGGATCCTGGTCCGTATCGTAGCAACTGCTGTCGGGAATCCGCCCGACCTGCTTTTCGGTGTGGGTGGCGCTGGGGGCAAGCAGGGACGGCAGGCTTCCCGCGGCGATCGCATCGCGCAGGCAGGGCACCATCCGGTCCAGCATGGCATTGATGTCGCCGCGAAATGCGGCGCGCTTGCGCAGCCGGGAGAAGATCAGTTCGCCGGTCAGGCTTAGTCCCTGGTCGTTTACCACGGTCTCGCAATTCGTCGAGTCGGACGACGGGCAGTTTTTCCCTGACCACAGGGTGCTGTCGCTGCGTTTCTGGATTTGTACGGCGAGCATCGCCTTGGGCGCCTCGGCCGAGGCCGCCTGGCTGGCCTGGTTGGTTGCACCATCGAAGTAATTGCTTACCGTGCCGAGCGTGGTGGCGACAGATGGATCGAGATAATTCTTGACCGAGTAGTTGCCGCCGCAAGTGTCCACATTGTCGTCGGCGGATTTTGTGCGGTCCTGCTCCGAAAGGGCCGGGCCGGGAGAATAGATGACGGCGACCGGGCGCTCGTGTGCCTGTGCGTCGGTCAGCAGGGCCGCCAGCGCTGCGCTGCCGTTGGCAATCTGCAGGTCGAGGTGCGCCAGCGTGTCCCAGTTCATCGGGCTGGACTGCTGGATGCGCTGGTGCCCGCCCGAAACCACGTACCAGAGACATTCGCCGTGACCGTCACGCAGCGCAGCAACTCCCAGCGAGCGCCAGGGGAAACGCCCGATGACAGTAACGCCGACGGCGTTGCCGGAAAAGTTGGCGGCCTCGCAGCCTTCCGTGGTGCAACTGCTATTGTTGTTGCGCGAAGTACCCAGATCCGGCATCGGCAGGTAGCCGTACACCTGCTTGAATTCCTTGGTACCACTGTCCGGGTTGGCTTCGCGGTAGCGCAGGGCATAGCCGAGCATGGCATCGCGGGCCTGGATCAGCGCATCGTCGGTCTGCTCGTTGCGCCGCGCCTCGACCGCGCCCGGCGTCAGGTTGCTGATGAAGAAGTACAGGCCGCCCATGGTCAGCATGATCAGCAGAGCCATCAGCGCAAATCCTTGCGCGCCAGCGCGGCGCGGCAGGGAAAGGCGCGAGCTGCGCATGATCGGGTTCAGCGCCCGCGCTTGGCTGGCGTGCGCACTACGCCGCCGCCGAGCCGAGTATTGCGCTCGCCGGTGGCCCGGTTGATGGCTTCGCCGACATTGAGCTGCGTCGGCGTTTCGTCACCCGGCGCCAGCAAGGCGCTGCCCGGTGTCCTCGGCGACACCACGGCGCTGACGCCGGTGCGCGCACTGTCACCTTCGGTCTGCGCCGTGCGGTTGATCCATACGGTGCTCTTGCCGCTGGAGCGATAGACCACACCGTCCAGGCTCATCGTGGTGCCCTGCAGGGTTTGCGCTTCCTGGATGTTGAAGGTGCGCTGACGCTCCAGTGCGGCGCGCCGCTCGGGCGTGAAGAACAGGCGCCCAAGCTCCTGGGCTCCGACGCCATGGGCCGCCGCCAGCAGAAGCAGACCGCACAAGCCTCGGCGCGATGAGAATCTCATTTGCCTTCCCTGAAGGTGATCCATTCGAGTGTGCATTCGGCCCTGAGCTGGGCATTGCTGCCGCGCCCGGCACTGCCCGGTGCAATCCGCTCCATGGTGCAGCTCCGAACGTTTATTAGAGCCCTTACCGCGCCACGTAGTTCCGCAAGAAAGTCCAGCAGTTCACCCTCGTGCAGCAACTGTATCTGCAGGCGCATCTGGCTGGACATGATTTCGTAGCCTCCCGCCGCCGCCCCGCCGGGCAGTATGCCGCCATCCACGGGCCGTTGTGGTGCGAAATCGAAATCCAGCTTGAAGATGCGGCGCGCGGCCTTGATCCGGGCGATCGCCTCGATCCAGTCCAGGCGTTGTTCCGGGCCAATATAGCCGCGGCGCTGGAGTGCCTGGAAGCGCCCGATCTTGTCGCGCAGCTCCGCCTGTTCCTCGCGTGCCCGTGCGAGCTTGCCCTGGATGTCGACGCGTGCGGCCGAGGCTTGCCTGAAATCCCTTTCGCTGCCTTTCTTCAACTGCTGGGTGGTCCATACCGCAGCGCCGCCGATCAGGGTCATGGCGATCAGGAAGGCGATGGCCCATTGCAGGCGCTTGAAATCCTTGGTGTCGAGCTTCATGCCGCATTCATCCTGTTCGTCACCGAGCGGCTCACATCAGGCGCGCGATGCGCAGTGCGAATTTCGGCACATCCGCGGCCTGCAGTTCGCCAACCTCGCCGGCGCTCTTGAGCGGTTTGTCGGATTCGATGTCGAAGGGCCGGCTGATGATCCTGACATCGGTCTGGGGACCGCGCAGTCGGGCGGCGAAGTTCTCGATCAGGTCGATCTGGGCCCGTTGATCGGTGACCAGGCCGAGCGGAAGCTGCGCCTGGATCTCGAGCGTCACCCAGCCTCCTGTTGCGGCTGGCGCCGTGACGCCTGCCGGCTTCGGTTCCGCCGCCGGTTTGCCGCCGGTATCGAGCTGATCGACGATCTTCCAGGTAAGGCGGGTCAGTTCAATGCGCGGGCTGTCGTTCAGTGCCAGGCTCAAATGCGTCAGCAGCGGTTCCAGGGCAGGCGTGCGCTTTTGCAGTGCCTCGAAGCGCCCGATTAGTGCGCGCAGCTTGTCCGGCGTCAGGTCGATCTTCGGCAGTCCTTCGAGAATCGTGTTGTAGCGCTGGACGTCCGTAGCCGCGATGGCCTGGGTGGCTGCGGTCTGTTGGCGCAGTTCGTAGATGTTGAGGCCGGTCTTGCCGGAAAACAGCAGGCAGCCGGCAAGCACTATCCAACCTACGCTGGTAAGTGCCGAGCGGATCCGCCACAGCTTGTAGAAGCGCCTTTCGTTTGCCGGAGCGAATTGCTGGACGGGCGTCTTGGTGGCCAGACAATGCATGAACAACTGGTCGGCATTGCTGTCGACCGGGACTTCCTTGAGTCCCAACTGGCGCGCCACGGCGGCGATGTCGGCGAATTCGAAATTCAGCTCGCCGCTGTTGCGGCAGAAATCCTGCAGCACCGGCGTCTGAGCGGGGCTGGCGAGGACCACGGTGCGCAAGGCGACGCCGCGCGGCACCTGGCGCTGGGCGACGAGGTACTGGAATATTTTGGCCGAGTCGTTGGCGCAGGTGCGGCCGATTTCGTCGAGGTTGCGGGTGGCGAGCTGCGACAATCGCGAAAAATGCAGCTTGCCCTGATCGAAAAAGGTTTGCCGCACGCCGCCACTGGTCACGCTGATGAACAGCACCGGGCCGTTTTCGCCCACTATTTGCGGACCGCATCCGGCCAGCACCAGCGGCATCGAATACACCCCGGCAAGGATGGCCTCCGCTTCCCGCAGCGTGTCGAGCCAGGGCGCGAAGGTGTCGATCCGCGTGAGGGCGGCGAACAGCAGCTTTTCATCACGTCGGCCGGTCGTTGCGCGGCCCAGCGAGATGGCAGTGGACAAGGGGGTGTTGTAGTAATACTGACTGAGCCGCCGCTGCAACAGCGCGTTGCGGTCGCCGCCCTGGACATAGGGCAGGTCCTCCAGTTGGAAGCCTTCCTCGGCGATATCGGCCAGCAGGTAGAAAAGGCTGGAACGATGTTTCTTCAGATAGGTAGCGAGCGCTTCGAGACCCACCGGTTCGTGGCTGAATTCGCCCTCGACCTTGATGCGACCGGCGCTCCAGTAGTGCGCCGTGAGCAGGGGGCCGTCCAGCAGGAGAATGCGCTTGGCTGCCATTAACGTGAAATACGTCGCCGAGCGCGACTTGTCAGGTTCGAGCGCAGCGAGCCGATCAGTAGCCTCCCCGCGAGGGGAGGATGGGAGGGGCGGGCCCATTTGCCAGCTTGTGGCTCATCGAAGGTGCAATATTTCATGATCCGGGGTGGTTCATCGAAGCCATGAGCGTCAGGTCTTCATCTTGGTGATGATGTCGTAGATCGGACCCAGTACGGCCATCATGATCCAGCCGAGAATCAGGCCGATGGTCACGGTCATGACCGGTTCGATCATGGACTGTACCTTCTCGATCGATTCGCGTACATCGCGATTGTAGAAGTAGCTGACATTCGTCAGCGCGGTATCGAGCGCCCCGGTGTTCTCGCCGACGCGCAGCATGCGCAACACCAGCGGCGGGAAGATTCCGGCATTCTGGAAGGCCACGGTCACGTTCTGGCCTTCGGCAATCAGGCCGCCGACCTTTTCCAGGCCTTCCCTGATCACCAGGTTGCCGACCACGTCCTCGGTAGCCTTGATCGAGTCGAGGATGGTGATGCCCGACGAATACATCATGGCGAACACCGACGCAAAGCGCGACAGGATGATCTTGCGCAGGATGCTGCCGATATAGGGCAGGCGCAGCTTGACGTCATCGAAGCGGTAGCGCGCCGCATGGCTGGTCCTGACCAGAAATACGACGATAACGGCAAGGATCAGCGGCAGACCGAGCACGACATACCAGTAGTTGACGAAGAAGTCCGAGGTGGCGATCAGGATCCTGGTCTGCATCGGCATTTCCTGGCCCATGTTGCGGATGAAGCCGGCCATCTTCGGCACCAGGTAGATCATCATGAACAGCGTGATGGCGACCACCACCGTACCGAGGAAGGCCGGATACATGATCAGCTTCTTGGTGTGGGCCGCGAGCTCGTCCTGCCACTTGAGCGATTCGAGCAGATTGTTGAGCACCTGCGGCAAGGCTCCGGTCTCCTCACCGGCACGAATCAGGCTGACCATGACTTCGTCGAAGGTCTGCGGATGTTCGGCCAGCGCCTGCGACAGTGTCTTGCCGCCCTCGATGCTTTCCACCATGCCGGCGATGATCTCGCGAAAGCGCGGATTTTCGATGGTGTCGCGCAGATCGGTGAGGCTTTCGATCAGCGGCACACCGGCGCGCGCGAGCTGCTCCAGGTGGAAGCAGAAGTTGATCAGTTCCGGGCGGCTGATGCCGGCGCGGTTCATCAATCCGCCTTGCTTGACCGTGTCGCCATTGATGAAGTCGAGATCCATGCGCTTGAGGCGCATTTCGAGGTCGATCAGGTTGATGGCTTCCAGACGCCCCAGCACCGTCCTGCCGTGGGTGTTCATTGCCTTGTAGGCATAGAGGGCCATGATCGATCGGGTCTGTAGGTGCGATGCGGTGCGGCTACATCCGCTCCGTCAGGTCGATGACGCGTCCGACTTCCTCGATCGATGTGGAGCCGTCGAGCACGCGCCGCAAGCCGTCATCCGACAGCAGGCGGAAGCCCTTGTCCAGCGCCATGCTGCGAATCTCGCGCTGGGTCGCACGGCGGGCGATCAGGTCATCGAGGTCGTGATCGAGGCGCAGCATTTCCATGATCGCAATGCGCCCCCGGTAGCCCTGATATTCGCAGTGGTCGCAGCCGGCGGCACGGTACAGGATCGGTGCCGGCTGGCCGCTGACGACGCCGATCAGCTTGCATTCGTGCGCTTCGGCGGGATAGGGTTTGCGGCAATGGGTGCACAGGCGACGCACCAGGCGCTGCGCGATGATGCCGATGATGTTGCCGGCCATGATGTCGGGCAGCACGCCGATGTCGAGCAGGCGCGGGATGGCGCCCAGCGCCGAGTTGGTGTGCAGCGTCGAGTACACCTGGTGTCCGGTCATCGCTGCGCGAAAGGCCATTTCCGCGGTATCGGCGTCGCGGATCTCGCCGACCAGGATGATGTCCGGATCCTGACGCATCATCGAGCGTATGCCGTTGGCAAAGTCGAGCTTGGCCGATTCCGCCACCGAGGTTTGGCGGATCATGGCCATCGGGTACTCGACCGGATCTTCGAGGGTCATGATGTTCACGCCCTCTTCGTTGATGTGGTTGAGCACCGAGTAGAGCGTGGTGGTCTTGCCGCTGCCGGAGGGGCCGGTGACCAGGATGATGCCCTCCGGGCGCGCCACCATCAGCTTCATCAGACCCATCTGATGGTCGTCAAGGCCCAGCTTGTCGAGCGGCACGATGCCTTTCTGCCGGTCGAGGATGCGCAGGACGATGTTCTCGCCGTGGATGGTCGGTTGCGAGGCGACGCGGAAATCGACGGCACGGCCGCTGATGTTGATCGAGATGCGGCCGTCCTGCGGCGCGCGGGTCTCGGCGATGTTCATGCCGCTGATCACCTTGATGCGTACCGCCATCGCAGCCCAGTAAGTCTTATGCAGGGCGCGAATCTGGCGCAGGATGCCGTCGATGCGGTAGCGGATGCGCAGGAAACTGGCTTCCGGCTCGAAGTGCACGTCGGAGGCATCATGCTTGACGGCGTCGGTGAGCAGGGCGTCGACCAGGCGCACCACCGGCTGGCTGTATTCGTCGAGCGACGCCGACAGGCTGCGGTAGTCGATTTCGCCGGTTTCGATTTCGTGCAGGATGCCGTCGATCGACAGCTCATGACCGTAATACTGGTCGATGGCGCGGGCAATTTCCGATTCGCCTGCGAGCAGGGTTTCAATGACCAGTTCCGGGTGAATCAGCGTCCGCAGCTTGTCCAGCGCGACAATGTCATTGGGATCGGCGGTGGCGATCTTGAGCCGTTGTTCGCGCTGCGAATAGCTGAGCGCGAGAAACAGGTGCCGTTTCGCCAGTTCGCGCGGCACCATGCGCAGCGCGTCGGGATCGACGATCGAGTTGGCCAGATCGACGGCCTTGTGGCCGAGCGACTCGCCGAGCGCATCGCGTAGCGTGGCCTCGGAGACGAAACCCAGGGAAACCAGCAGCTTGCCGACCGGCTGATTGGACTTCATCTGCTCCAGCAGGGCAATGCGAAGTTGATCTTCGCTGATCACGCCCTGCGTGATGAGAATCTGGCCAATGGGTCGGCGGGTAGTTGGGGAATTCATACGAGCATCATTATCCTGCATCTGCCTGCGAGGGCAAGTCCCGTGGCGCGCGAAACCCGGTCAGGGCTGGAGGATGCGCAGTCTTGCAGCGGCTTGGGCCTTGTCGAATCCGGCCGACCGGTTTTGTGCCGCGGCCAGTGCCAGGTTGTAGTACTGCGCGGCAAGTTTGTTCTGGCGCAGATGTTCGAGGCTGATCGCAAGGTTGTAGAGAATGTCGGGATTGTCGGATTCGGCGCTGTAGGCACGGAAATAGGCTTGTTGCGCATCGTTCCAGCGGCCATGACGGGCATACAGGTTGCCCAGGGAAAAATGCGGTGCCGCGAGTTCGGGTTGCGCCGCCGCGAGCGACTTCAAGCGGCTCTCGGCGGTACCGGGATCGATCTGTCCGCGCAGGTTGATCAGCGCTGCCTGCGCCACCGTGTCCTGCGGGTCGGCCTCGGTGATGCGTTGATAGAGGAACTCGGCCTGGTCGGGACGGCCCTGGCGCACGGCGATGGCAGCCAGGCCATGCAGGGCGTCGATATTGCGCGGGTCGGCTTTCTGCGCGCGTTCGTATTCGAGTTGCGCCAGGGCGAGATCCCCTCGGTTGAAGGCATCGAAGCCGCGCAGCAGTGCCGGATTGACTTGCAGCGGCGCCTTGGTCACGCGTACCGGACCCTCGGCCTCGCGCGGTACCGTCGCAGCGGCGGCACGCTGGGGCTTGGTCGGCGGCGCTTTGGGTGCCGCGACCGGGGTCGCCTCGTCGCCGTCTTCGTCGGGCGTCGGCGTCGCGGGCTGGGCGGCCCCCGGTACGCCGACCGGCGCAGCGGCAAGAGTTGGCGCTGGCGACACGGCGGCTGGCGCCGAAATGGCCGCGGCAGGAGGCGGTGGGGTGCGGTTGGCGAATAAGGCGTTTTTCGGCTGCAATTGCCACCAGAAGTATCCGCCGATGACGGAAACGGACAAGACTGTTAGCACGCCGATGGCGATCGCAACGGATTTTCGCGCTGGCGGCTTATCGGCCTGTTTGGCGGCGAACAGGTTCTGCGCGGCCGCCTTGCCTTGCGGGGCACTCGTCTCCGGCTGTCGGCGACGCGGGTCCGCGGCGGCAGCCGTGCGGGGCGGCGCTTCTGCTCCTGCGGGCTGCGTCGGCGTTTCCGTCTTGGCCGGCACGGCCGGCGGTGTTGTGCGCAGTCGGGCTGCCGCGGCCTGCTGAGCCTCGGCCAGGAAGCGCGCATCGAGTTCTTCAAGGTCGGTGCCCAGAGGGGGCAGTGCCGAAGGCGCATCCTCGGCGGCTGGATTGCTTGCCGCCGGTTCGATCGGATTCGAGTCGTAAATCGGTTGCAGCGCGAGTTCTCCGGGCGGCTCTGCTTGCGTCGAATCACCCGCGTCGTCGCCCTGCCCCTGGCGCTTCGCCAGTTCGGCCTTCTTCAGGGCGTCCATCAACAGGCTCATCGGGAGTTTGCTCCCGGCGTTTCGGTGGTCCCGGGCTTGTTGGCGAAGAATTCCTTGCCCGGCAGCTGGTTGGCAAAGCTGCGATAGTCGCCGTTGATGCTCGGGTCACGAATGATGGTAGGTTTGAGGAAGATGACCAATTCGGTCTTGGTGCTGGTGTCGTCGCGATTGCGGAAGAAATTGCCTATGCCGGGAAGGCCGCCCAGGCCGGGTATCTCGTTGGACGTGTAGTTGACGCGGTCTTCCATGAGTCCGCCCATCACGGCGACTTCCCCGTCAGACAGGCGCAGCATGGATTCCATTTCGCGCGTCTGGATTTCGGGAACGACATTCGGAACCGCCAGACCCGGGGTCGGGTCGGTCTTTCCGGCACCCTGGAGGCTCGAAATGGTCGGTCGCACGTTGAGCAGAATGCTGCCGTTTTCGCTGATTTGCGGCGTGACGCTCATGACCAGTCCCACCGACACCGACTGGGGCGTGGAGGTGAAGTTGTTGGTGGTGCCGGTCGTGGTGGTGGTCGAGTCGTTCTTGATCAGAAAATAGACCACGTTATTGACGACCTTGAGCATCGCAGTCTGGTTGTTCAGCACGCTGATCTTCGGGCTGGACAGGACTTTGACCTTGCCAAAAGTCTCCAGCAAACTCAGTGTCGAGGAGATGCCCATGCCGGGTGCGACGTAATTGAGCAGGAAGGAGAATGGCGTGGGCGCCGTGAATGAGCCAGCCGCGGCGGCGAATGGGTCCGGCACAGGTAGGCCGGTCTGGTTTTGGGCGATCGAGAATCCCGCTTGCGGAGCGCCCGGACGCAGCGAACGCAAGCTCTGCCAGTTGATCCCCTGCTGATAGCGATCGCTTAGGTTGACCTCGGCGATGGTGGCTTCGATGATGACCTGGCGTCGCGCATTCATCAGCACCAGATCGAGATACTCCTGAACTTTCTCATGCTGTCTGGCCGTTGCGCGCACGACCACGACGCCGGCTTCGGGATTGATGATAATCGAGGCGGCCTCGCGGAAAGTGGTGCGCTTGACCACGGTGGTGCCCTGCTGTTGCAGGCTTGCCGGATTGGGGCTGGCGGCCAGGCTGGTGCTCTGGTTGCCCGCCCGGGAGGAGCTTGCCCCGCCGGCAGCGCCGGTGCCGGTGGTGGCTTGCTGATCGGAACGCTCGATGACGGTTTCGCTCGATCCTTCCGGCAGGATTTTGTCGCTTTCGCGCAGTATGTCCTTCAGGTTCTTTTCCAGGGATTGCCAGAAATTGTTCTGCGCGGAACTCTTGACGGAAGTGCTCGAATTGTTTCCGCCACCACTGCTTGCGGCACCGCCGCCGGCGCTGGTGCTGGTCGACGCGATTTGCGTGTTGATCGAAACCGTGCCGCTCACGTCGCGCGACATGTTGACGTAATCGACCTTGTAGTTGCGCAGAAAGGGTGAATCCTGCATCACCACAAGGTTGGGACCATCCAGTTCCCAGCGCATATCGACCTGCTTGGCTATGCGTGTCAGGATTTGTTGCAGCGTCTGGTCGATGGCATTGATGGTGACGATGCCGTTGATGCCGGGATGGATATCGACATTGATCTTGGCGTCGCGGGCGAGGGCGAAGAGCAGATCCTGGACGGCGATGTTGCGCACGGAAACCGAGTAGGACTCGGCTTTTGCGGCCGCCTTGGGACGGGCCAGCATGACCGTTGAACTCACCGGCAGCGGAATGTCCGGATTTGGCGATACCTGGGCTTCGGCGCTTATGTGTCCGGGGGACGGCGGCTGCGGCTGAATGCTGCTGCATGCCGAAAGCATCAGGCCGGCGGCCAGCGCAACAGGGAGCGGCGGAATCACGAGTGGACGCAAACGAATCCCCGATCAGATATGTCAATGTAACTACAACTTAGCATAACACGTTATATTTGTGACGCAACTCAATGATTTAATTGGTCCGAATCCATCAGTTTCGGCCATCGTCCAGCGCCCTAGCGCAAACGTACGACCTGCCGCGGGTAGGGCTTGCCGGCCCGCAGGAGTTTGGGTAGACCGCGCATTGCGGCGACGGCTGCAGCCCAAGTTGAATAGTCTCCGTAGGTGACTCCATAGCGCGGCGTGCCGCTGAGGTCGGAGTAATAGACATGGATATTACTCATTTCGGTGCTGTCGGGTGAGAGCCGTCGCAACAGGGTTTCGACTTCGCCATGCTGGCTGGCGGCCGTGTCAAAAATCTGAATGAACCAGCGATCGTCCGGCTGCTGTTGCAGCCAGACACGTCCCGCGTCGAGCCGGTCACGGGTCAGCGGCCCGATGCCTGGTGGCAGCGACTGCGGCGCCGGTGTCGCGGCGGCGACAGGAGGCGAACTGATTGCAACCGGTGACGCGGCGATTACCGGGGAGAGCGCGGCCGGAGGTGCGCTGGCTGCAACAGGCGGTGCGGGCGACATGGTGGCTGCCGCGGCTGCTGTCACCAGCGGCGCGCCAGCCGGCTCTGTGGCTGCGGCCGGCGGGACTGCGACCGGTTCGGCTGGCTGGCTGGCGACAGCGATTGGACTGCTGCGGGGGGGCGCAGGGATGGCGATCGAATTCAGCGGAGCGTCGTCGCGCATTAGCGCCAGCCAGAGGCTGCTTGCCAGCACCACAATGATCAGCGCGGCAGCGATCGCGTAGGTGTTTGTTTTGCGCGCCATCCTGCCGCCATAAGTCGCATCGCTGAACTCGCAGTCGCGAATGGCGGCGTGGACTTCTTTCGACCCAATCTGGTGGCTGCCCGATGAGAAGGCTGCGAGCAGGGCCTTGTCGGCGAGAATGTTGATGCGGCGGGTTAGCCCGAGCGAGCTCTGGGTAATCAATTTCAGCGCCGTCGGCGAGAATACGCTGGG
Source organism: Sulfuritalea sp. (assembly GCA_030696505.1). Lineage (GTDB taxonomy): Bacteria > Pseudomonadota > Gammaproteobacteria > Burkholderiales > Rhodocyclaceae > Sulfuritalea. The sequence goes on from JAUYSD010000031.1 coordinate 26,624, forward strand.
TCCGCGATAGCCCGCGGCGCGCATGCGGAAATCCAGGTAGTGGGTGATGTCGTCACGCACCAGCGGTTCCAGGCCGAAGTTATGGGTGATGCGCTCCTTCAGTTGGCGCATGTCCGAACGGGCCAGCACGTCATTCAGTTCGGGCTGGCCGAACAGCACCAGTTGCAGCAGTTTGCTGCGGTTGGTCTCGAGATTCGAGAGCAGGCGGATTTCTTCGAGGGTTTCCACCGGCATGGCATGGGCTTCGTCGATCAGCACCACCACCTGCCGTCCTTCGCCGAAGGATTGAATCAGGTGATCCTGCAAGGCCCGCATGACCGCCGACGAGCGGGCATTCTCGGGCACTTCGAGGCGCAGTTCGTCGGCGATGGCATAGAGAATGTCGTCGCGCGCGAGGGACGGATTGGCCAGATAGATGATGGTGACGTTTTCCGGCAGGCGTTCCATCAGCACGCGGCAGAGCATGGTCTTGCCGCTGCCGACTTCGCCACTGACCTTGACGATGCCTTCGTCGTGGGTGATGGCGTAGATCAACGCGTCGAGCGTCGCACCGCGATTGGCCCCGTCGAAAAAAAAGTCGGTATGGGGGGTAATGCGGAAGGGTGGTTCGTTGAGTCCGAAATGGTCGAGATACATCGTGTCGGTCAGGCAATCCTTTGGCTAATTTCGAAGTGGCGCGATTTTTTGTCGCAGCCACTGCGTTTGACGCCGTTAAGGCCGGCGTTAGCCTTCACTGATATTTCGCTTCGCTGCATTTTAGTTATGGCCACTGCGTTTAACGCCGTTAAGGCCGGCGTTAGCCTTCACTGAAACTTCGTTTTCGCGGGCCAGCGTGTCGATGCGATTGTAGAGCGTGGTGCGATTTATGCCGAGCAGTCGGGCTGCCTGGCTCATGTTGTCATGGGCGAGCCGCTGCGCGGCTTCAATGTAAGCCTGTTCCCAGAGATACAGCGTCGCATTGAGATTGAAGTCATGACGGCTCTGAATGTCATTGAGGGCAATCGACACCAGTTCTGTCAGGCTTGCCGGCGGCACGCCGGCGGCCGGCGAGTGATTGCCCAGATCGAGTTCGGCTTCGAGGTCGCTGACGTCGACCTGCTTTCCGGCACATTTGGTCGTCAGACGAATTGCGATGTTGCGCAGTTCGCGGACGTTGCCGGGGAAGGAGTAGATCAACAGACGCTTCTTCGCGGCTTCAGTAAGCCGGAACGGCGGCAAATCCGCCTGTGCCGTGTAGACGGCGCGGAAATGTTCCAGCAGGCGTACGGCATCGTCGCCGAGATCGCGCAGCGGCGGGATGGCTACCGTAAACACCGAAAGCCGGTGGTAGAGGTCGGCACGGAAGCGCCCCTCGCGGACTTCCTTCTTGAGGTCGCGATTGGTAGCGGTGACGATGCGCGCCGATGAATGTCGTGTCGCGGTCTCGCCAATGCGCTGGAACTCGCCGTTTTCGAGCACACGCAGGAGTTTCGGCTGCAGATCGAGGGGCAATTCACCGATTTCATCGAGAAACAACGTGCCGTCGGACGCATCCTCAAAATAGCCTGCGCGCGGGCCGTTGGCACCGGTAAACGCCCCTTTGCTGTGACCGAACAGGGTCGCCTCGACCAGGTTTGGCGAAATCGCGGCGCAGTTGAGCGCCAGGTAGGGCTTTGAGGCGCGCTCCGACAGACGATGCAATGCCGCGGCGGCCAATTCCTTGCCGCTGCCCGATTCGCCTTCGATCAGCACCGGAAATGGCGAACGCGCGAACTGCCTGAGTTGGGCGCGTAATTTTTGCAGCGGTGCGCTTTCACCGATCAGACCGTCGTCCACCTCCGCCGAAGTGTCTCTAAATGACAACACCCGGTGTATGAGTTTGCGCAGATATTCCGGATCTGCTGGCTTGCCCACAAATTCAGTCGCGCCCAGGGCGCGCGCATGGCGCGCGTTGAGCTCATCGCTCTGGCCGGAAAGGATCACGATGCGAGTGTCCGGTGCGTGGGCCAGAATGTCTGCAATCAGGGCAAAACCTTCATCGGGCTGATGCGGCGTCGGTGGCAGACCGAGATCGATCAATGCCAGTGCCGGGGGCTTCTTCCGGGAGCGCAACAAAGCGACCGCCTCTGCACGCGTCGAGGCGGTACTAACCAGATAATCGCGGCCCAGGAAATAGCCTAACGCGTCGGCGATCAACGGATCATCGTCGACAATCAGCAGCTCGGTTTTGCCGTTGGACGCAGTCAAGAGGGGGGCAGGGTCGGTTTGATTTCAACATCATAGCGGAAACCAGGGTTTGCCAATTTCGGCTCTGGACAGGGTTTACCCCCCTCTTCGCCGCCTGCGGTCGATTTAGGGATCAATCAATTCTGCTAGAATCGCCGGCTGTGAAAATGACCGGGGTTCCCGGTGTGAATATGTCCCAGGAATCCCTAGTCGAGATCCGCGATCTGAACTTCACGTACGACGAACGGCCGGTACTCACCGGAATCAACATGACGATTCCGCGCGGCAAGGTGGTCGCTGTCATGGGAAGTTCGGGCTGTGGCAAAACCACCACGCTGCGTCTCATCGGCGGCCAGTTGAAGCCGACCTCCGGCACCGTGAAAGTCGGCGGGCAGGTGGTGCATGAACTCGACGCCGCAGGTTTGTACGGTCTGCGTCGGCGCATGGGAATGCTGTTCCAGTTCGGCGCCCTGTTCACCGACATGTCGGTTTACGACAATATTGCCTTCCAGATGCGTGAGCACACCGATTTGCCGGAAGCGCTGATCCATGATCTGGTATTGATGAAGCTGCATGCAGTGGGATTGCGCGGCGCCCACAGTCTGATGCCGGCCGAACTGTCCGGCGGCATGGCGCGCCGGGTCGCCCTGGCGCGGGCGATCGCGCTCGATCCGATGCTGATCATGTACGACGAGCCTTTTGCCGGCCTCGATCCGATTTCGCTGTCTATCGTCGGCGAATTGATTCGCAAACTGAACGATGCCCTGGGCGCCAGTTCCATTGTCGTGACGCATGACGTGCAGGAGTCCTTGAAGATTGTCGATTACGTATATTTTGTTTCCGCAGGAAAGATCGTTGCCGAAGGTACCGCCGAGGAGATGAAGCACTCGACGGTTCCCTATGTGCATCAGTTTGTCTGGGGCGAGGCCGACGGTCCGGTACCTTTCCAGTACCCGGCGCGGCCCTATGGCGAAGAACTGCTGGAAAGCGCGGTGCGCCGTGGATAACGGCATTGCGCGGGCGCTCCGAGGGTTGGGTCAGCGGGTGACCTCGCGCATCTGGCGACTCGGCTATGCCAGCCGTTTCTTTCTGGCCATCCTGCTGCATTCGGGCACCGCACTGCGGCGGCTGCACCTGACAATTCGGGAAATCTACTTCACCGGCGTATTGAGCCTGATCATCATCCTGGTCTCGGGCCTGTTTGTCGGCATGGTGCTCGGCTTGCAGGGCTACGACACCCTTCAGCGCTATGGTTCGACCGAGGCGCTCGGCGTCCTGGTGTCGTTGTCTCTGGTGCGCGAATTGGGGCCGGTGGTGGCGGCGCTGCTGTTTGCCAGCCGAGCCGGCTCGGCAATCACGGCCGAAATCGGCATGATGAAGGCCACCGAGCAGCTGTCCGCCATGGAGATGATGGCGGTTGATCCTATCGCCCGCGTTGTCGCGCCGCGTTTCTGGGGCGGCGTGATTTCGATGCCACTACTGGCTGCATTGTTTTCCGCGATGGGCATCTTTGGTGGCTATCTGGTCGGCGTGCAACTGATAGGCGTCGATGAGGGCTCATTCTGGTCGCAAATGCAGGCATCGGTGGATTTCCGCGAAGATATCCTCAATGGCGTGATCAAGAGCTTTGTCTTCGGCATCATCGTCAGCTGGGTCGCCGTATTCGAGGGCTACGATGCCGAGCCAACCGCCGAAGGCGTGTCCGGGGCGACCACGCGGACCGTTGTAACATCCTCGCTGGCCATTCTGGCCGCCGACTTCATTCTCACCGCCTTCATGTTTACAGGGACATGACATGAGCCGTACTACACTTGACCTCTGGGTCGGATTTTTCGTTGCCGTCGGATTGGGGGCCTTGCTGTTCCTTGCCTTGAAGGTGGGCAACATGGCAACGTCCAGCAGTGGCGATACTTATGCAATTCACGCCAAATTTGATAACATCGGTGGCCTGAAGGTGCGCGGGGCGGTCAAAAGCGCGGGAGTGGTGGTCGGGCGTGTGACGGAAATCAGTTTCGATCCGGAGGCTTATCAGGCCCTGGTGACGATTAATGTCGATTCCCGCTACAAGTTTCCGCGCGACACCTTCG
>JAUYSD010000010.1 GCA_030696505.1 Sulfuritalea sp.
CGATCTCGCTGATGCAGTGACCGTTGGCGTGAATCACAGCCGCCAGTTGGCGCTTGACCACCTCCTCGGTCCGGCCCGCTTCACGCTCCGCCAAGGTCTCGCCGACACACACAATAGGCGTGATGCCGCAGGCCAGGGCACGCTGCGCTTTGACCGCCACCACCGCATCGGTCTCACCATGGTATTGACGACGCTCGGAGTGGCCCACCAGCGCATAGCGGACACCAAACTCCCTGAGCATGGTGGCGGCTATTTCACCGGTAAAAGCCCCACCTTCATGCGGGGAAACATCTTGCGCGCCCAGGTCAATGACCGTGCCATGCATGAGCGCCTGGCATTGCGCCAGATAGATTGACGGCACACACAGCGCCACCTGACAGCCGGGTGCCGTGAGTCCAGCCAAAAGACTATTGATCAAAGCCTCATTGGCCGTCAGACTGCCGTTCATTTTCCAGTTACCCGCGATCAGCTTTTTCTTCATGCCTCACCCCAAGTCAAAACAATTTTTCCCACGTGCTTGTTTGATTCCATCAAAGCGTGTGCCTTGGCCGCGTCGCGCGCCGCAAACGTGCTGTGAATCACCGGCTTGATGCTGCCGCGCTCAATCAAGGGCCACACATTTTTCAGACAAGCCTGCGCAATCGCTTGCTTGAAGGCAATCGGTCGCGGCCGCAAAGTTGATCCGGTTACCGTGAGACGGCGCCGCAGTACCAGACCGGCGTTGATTTCACTCTTGACGCCGCCCTGCACCGCAATAATGACCAGGCGGCCATCTTCACTCAAACATTCGATCTCCTTGGCCACATAGCTGCCAGCGACCATGTCAAGAATGACATTGACGCCCTGGCCCAGCGTCAAGCGCTTGATTTCGGCCTGAAAATCGTGCGTCCGGTAGTTGATCGCATGGTCGGCACCCAAGGCCAGGCAAGCGGCACATTTCTCATCGCTGCCGGCCGTCACGATGACTTGCGCGCCCATCGCCTTGGCCAACTGAATGGCGGTCACGCCAATGCCGCTGGAGCCACCTTGAACCAACAACGTCTCACCTTTTTGCAAGCGCCCCCGGTCAAACACATTGCTCCAGACGGTGAAAAAAGTTTCCGGCAAAGACGCTGCCTCGACGTCGCTCAAACCTTTGGGCACGGGCAGACATTGCTCGACCGGAGCCACGCAAAACTCAGCATAGCCGCCACCCGCGACCAGCGCACATACACGCTCACCGAGATTCAGGCCAGCGCTGGCCAGCGCCCGCGCATCGCCTTGCTCGATCACGCCCGCCACTTCCAGGCCGGGAATATCGGACGCACCCGGTGGCACCGGGTAGTTGCCGGTGCGTTGCAAGACATCGGGCCGGTTGACGCCGCTGGCCGACACGCGAATCAACAGCTCACCGACGCCCGGCACCGGCATCGGTCGTTCCCCCAGGCGCAACACGTCGGGTGCGCCAAAGGATGTGATTTCGATGGCCTTCATGGTCGATTCAGGCAACAGCCCGGTGCCGGATTCAAGCGTGGTCGGAGCCATTCTGGGTCGGACGGTCCAGCAGAACCTTCATCGACAGCTTGATACGACCCTTCTCGTCAGTCTCCATCACCTTGACCTTGACGATCTGGCCTTCAGACAGGTAGTCGGACACCTTCTCGACACGCTCGTGCGCGATCTGGCTGATGTGCAACAGGCCATCTTTGCCGGGTAGCAGGTTGACCAAGGCGCCAAAGTCCAGAATCTTGGTGATGGGACCTTCGTAGATCTTGCCAATTTCAACTTCAGCCGTGATCTGCTCGATGCGGCGCTTGGCTTCCTCGGCCTTGGCTGGATCAGCCGAGGCAATGGTGATGGTGCCGTCTTCGTCAATGTTGATCTGGGTACCGGTTTCCTCGGTCAGCGCACGGATGACGGAGCCACCCTTGCCGATCACGTCACGAATCTTCTCGGGATTGATCTTCATGGTGAACAGACGGGGCGCAAAGTTCGACACTTCAGTCTTGGCCTCGGCCATCGCTTCCTGCATCTTGCCCAGAATGTGCATGCGGGCTTCCTTGGCCTGGGCCAGTGCAACCTGCATGATTTCCTTGGTAATGCCCTGGATCTTGATGTCCATCTGCAGCGCCGTGATGCCTTCTTCGGTACCGGCCACTTTGAAGTCCATGTCGCCGAGATGATCCTCGTCGCCGAGGATATCGGTCAGCACCGCAAAGCGGGGGCCGTCCTTGATCAGGCCCATGGCGATGCCTGCAACATGCGCCTTGAGCGGCACGCCGGCATCCATCAGGGCCAGCGAACCGCCGCACACCGAAGCCATCGACGACGAACCGTTGGACTCAGTGATTTCGGAGACGACGCGCATCGAATAACCAAATTCGTCCGGCGACGGCAGCACGGCGAGCAGCGCGCGCTTGGCCAGACGACCGTGGCCGATTTCGCGGCGCTTCGGCGTACCGACGCGACCGGTTTCACCGGTGGCATAGGGAGGCATGTTGTAGTGAAGCATGAAGCGATCGCGATACTCGCCCTGCAGTGCGTCGATGATCTGCTCGTCGCGGCCGGTACCCAGCGTGGCGATAACCAGTGCCTGCGTCTCGCCGCGGGTGAACAGCGCCGAACCGTGGGTGCGCGGCAGCACGCCGTTGCGGATGACGATCGGGCGCACGGTGCGCGTATCGCGGCCGTCGATGCGAGGCTCGCCGTTGAGAATCTGGCTGCGGACGATTTTTGCCTCCAGATCGAACACGGTGTTGCCGACCAAGTTCGAATCGGGCGGGTTGTCGACACCTTCGGTCAGGGCGGCAATGGTCTGCTTGGTGATTTCACGGGTCTTCTGCGTACGATCCTGCTTGCTGGTGATGCGATAGGCCTCGCGCAACTGGGCTTCGGCCAGCTCGGCGACACGCGCAATCAGCGGCTCATTCTTTGCCGGCGGCTGCCAATCCCATTCCGGCTTGCCTGCGACCTCGACCAGTTCGTTGATGGCCTTGATCGCAGCTTGCATCTGCTCGTGACCAAACACCACTGCGCCCAGCATGATCTCTTCGGAAAGCTGCTTGGCCTCGGATTCGACCATCAACACGGCGGTCTCGGTACCGGCGACCACCAGATCCAGTTGTGTGTTTTCCAATTGGGTCTTGGTCGGGCACAGCACGTACTTGCCATCGATGTAACCAACTCGGGCGGCACCGATCGGGCCACTGAACGGGATGCCGGAAATTGCCATGGCGGCCGACGCGCCGAGCATTGCCGGAATATCCGGATCGATCTCGGGGTTGCATGACATCACGGTACACACGACCTGCACTTCGTTGTAGAACGCGTCGGGAAACAGCGGACGCAAGGGGCGATCGATGAGGCGGCAGGTCAGGATTTCCTTTTCCGACGGACGTCCCTCACGCTTGAAGAAACCTCCGGGAATGCGGCCGGCGGCGTAGGTCCGCTCCTGGTAATCGACGGTCAGGGGGAAGAAATCCTGTCCGGGCTTGGCGTTTCGTGCGCCGACCACCGTCGCCAAAACAACGGTGTCATTCATGGTGACCATGACCGCGCCGCCAGCCTGGCGGGCGATTTCGGCGGTTTCCAGGGTTACGGTGTGCTCACCGTAAGCAAAACTTTTCTTGATTGGATTCAACACGACAATTCCTTTCGGCAAAAAATAAAAGCCGGCACAGCCTCAACGGCTGCACCGGCCTGACCAGCAAGCCTGCGCAGTAAGGGCGCACAGTGCATCGCGCGTGGCAATGTCCCGGACCGGCGCTTGGGCGAGAAAATTACTTGCGCAGACCAAGACGCTCGATCAGCGAACGATAGCCGTCTGCGTTCTTGCGCTTGAGGTAATCCAGCAACTTGCGGCGCTGGCTGACCATCATGAGCAGGCCGCGACGTGAGTGATGATCCTTGGTATGGGCCTTGAAATGACCCGTCAGATCATTGATGCGCGCCGTGAGAAGCGCCACCTGAACTTCGGGAGAGCCGGTGTCGCCCTGGGCACGCTGGTAGTCGGTGACGATCTTGGCTTTGTCGGTAGTAGAAATTGCCATTGTGGTTTCCTTGCTGATCCTGTGATGTTGGGCTCTTGGAGAACCGTGAATTATAACGTTCCGAATGTATTCTGATCAAGCTTTAAGCGCTATTTCCTTCCCTAGGCACCTGCGACCAGCCGCTGCGGTTGCAGCCAGCCGTCGGCGGATTGGCGGCAGATTCCGATAAAGCAGCGTTCGGCGTCATAAACACGCAAGCGGCTACCCTCCTCGCCCGACCAGCGAACCGCCTGGCCGTGCCTCAATCGGGCCGCATCGGCCACATCGAGTTGGGCTTCGGCCAGGCTGGCCAGCAGGGAATCGGGCGGCAACAGCAGGGCGTCGCGCGCCTCGGCTGTCAGTGCTTCGAGCATGGGGAGTGAATACGCCTGGACGACATCGAGCACGCCGATGCCGGTGCGGCGCAAGGCCGCCAAATGCGCCCCGCAGCCAAGGCGATCACCGATGTCGGCAGCCAGAGTCCGCACATACGTTCCCTTGCTGCAATGCACTTCGAAGACAAAGCGGCCGTTGGCAAAATCGCCTTGTCCGGCAAGCAGGCGCAGTTCATGGATGCAGACGCGCCGTGCCGCACGCTCGACTTCGATTCCGGCACGGGCATACTCGTAAAGCGGCTTGCCGTCGCGCTTCAGCGCGGAATACATCGGCGGCACCTGATCGAGCTCGCCGACAAAAGCCGCCAGTGCTGCCTCCACGTCCGCAAGGCTGCTTGTCACCGGACGACTTTGCAGCACGGTGCCTTCGGCATCTGCCGTGTCCGTGGTAATTCCGAGCTGCACTGTCGCCACATAGCGCTTGTCGGCATTGAGCAGCTCGCCGGAAAATTTTGTCGCTTCCCCAAAACACAAGGGCAGCAGGCCGGTCGCCAAGGGATCGAGCGTTCCGGTATGGCCGGCCTTTTCGGCACGGTAGAGGCGACGTGCCGCCTGCAGGGCGTAATTGGACGAAATGCCGAGGGATTTGTCCAGCAGCAGCACTCCGTCAAGTTTGCGGCGCGGAACTTTGCCGGCCTTTGGCTGCACCGCGCTCAATCGTCGTGCAGCTTCTTGTCGGACTCCACCGCCTCGTCTATCAGCTTCGAGAGACGCGAGCCTTCCTGTACCGACGGATCGAAGACGAAATGCAGTTCGGGTATATGATGAATGCGAACCCGGCGACCCAGCTCGCGGCGCAGGAAGCTGGCAGAGTGCTGCAGACCCTCGGCGATCAGTTCGTTGGCCGATGGATCAGCCAACGATGTGTAGAACACTTTGGCATGCGCATAATCGGCAGTCACCTCGACCGCGGTGAGCGTGACCAGCGTCAGCTTGGGCGCGATGCGCAGGTCCTTGAGATGGAAACGCAGCAGATCCGCCAGTTCGCGGCGAATCTGCTCGGCGACGCGGTCAGAGCGCGCATATCCTTGACCTGAGCCTCGTCGGGTGGCCATTGCGGATCAGGTCAGGGTGCGGGCGATTTCCTGAACCTCGAACACTTCGAGCTGATCGCCCTCGTTGATGTCATTGAAGTTCTTGAGGCTCAAACCGCACTCAAAACCTTCCTTGACTTCGCGGACATCATCCTTGAAGCGCTTGAGAGAATCCAGTTCGCCCGTGTGCACCACCGTGTTGTTGCGCAGCAGTCGTACCGAAGCGTTGCGTTTGACGATGCCGGACAACACCATGCAACCGGCGACGGCGCCGATGCGGGAAATCCGGAACACCTGACGAATCTCGACCAGGCCGAGAACGACTTCCCGTTTCTCGGGCGCCAGCATGCCGGACAAGGCAGCCTTCACTTCGTCGACAGCGGCATAAATGATGTTGTAGTAGCGGATGTCGACGCCGAGGCTCTCGGCGGCCCTGCGCGCGCCAACGTCGGCACGTGTATTGAAGCCGATGACCACGGCCTTGGACGCCGCCGCCAGGTTGATGTCGGATTCGCTGATGCCGCCGACACCGGCATGTATCACACTGACCTTGACTTCGGCTGTGGACAGCTTGTTCAAGGATTGCACCAGGGCTTCCTGCGAACCCTGTACGTCAGCCTTGATGATCAAGGGCAAGGTTCTGATCTCGCCTTCGGCCATCTGCTCGAACATGTTCTCCAGCTTGGCGGCCTGCTGCTTGGCCAGTTTGACGTCGCGGAACTTGCCCTGGCGGAACAAGGCTATTTCGCGCGCCTTGCGCTCGTCGAGGAGAACCATGCTTTCGTCGCCGGCAGCCGGCACGTCGGTGAGACCCTGAATCTCGACCGGGATCGAGGGGCCAGCCGAATCGACAGCCTTGCCGTTCTCGTCGATCATGGCACGTACGCGTCCGAACACTGCCCCCGCCAGCAGCACATCGCCGCGGCGCAAGGTGCCGGACAGCACCAGGATGGTCGCCACCGGGCCTTTGCCCTTGTCCAGGCGCGCTTCGATTACCAAACCCTTGGCCGGCGCTTCCACCGGCGCCGTGAGTTCCAGCACCTCGGCCTGCAGCAGTACCTGTTCCAGCAGGGCGTCGATGCCTTCTCCGGTCTTGGCCGAGACGCCGACAAAGGGCGAGTCGCCACCGTATTCTTCCGGCACCACACCTTCGGCAACCAGTTCCTGCTTGACCCGTTCGAGGTTCGCATCGGGCTTGTCGACCTTGGTCACGGCCACAATCAAGGGTACGTTGCCCGCCCTTGCGTGATGAATGGCTTCCTTGGTCTGCGGCATGACGCCATCGTCGGCAGCGACCACCAGAATGACCAGGTCGGTCGCCTTGGCGCCGCGCGCGCGCATCGCCGTGAACGCCTCGTGGCCCGGCGTGTCGAGAAAGGTGATCATGCCGCGCGGCGTTTCGACGTGATAGGCGCCGATGTGCTGTGTGATGCCGCCCGCCTCGCCATGCGCGACACGGCTCTTGCGGATGTAGTCGAGCAGGGAGGTCTTGCCGTGGTCGACGTGACCCATGACCGTAACCACCGGTGCGCGCGGCAGTTGCTCCACATCCTTGTGCTCGCCTTCGTCGGCAAGGAAGGCATCGGGATCGTCGAGTTTTGCGGCAAAGGCCTTGTGCCCCATTTCCTCGACCAGAATCATGGCGGTTTCCTGATCGAGCACCTGATTGATGGTAACCATGGAGCCCATCTTCATCAGGGTCTTGATGACCTCGGTGGCCTTGACGGTCATCTTGTGCGCGAGATCGGCGACGGAGATCGTTTCCGGGACATGCACGTCGCGCACGATTGCCTCGACCGGCTGCTGCGGCTGCATTTCTTCGGCATGGCCGTGACGGCCATGGCGACCGCCACCCTTGGAGCCGCGCCAACCCGAGGTGCCGGCGTCGCCGCGAGTCTTGATTGCGCGACGCTTGGCTGCGTCATCCTTCCAGGCATCCTTCTTCGCGGGCTTGGCCTTGCCGTCTTCGGGCTTGGCGGCCGGCTTGTGGATAGTGCCGGACACGCCTGCGGCGGCAGCGGCCTCCTTGGCCTTCTTCGCTTCTGCGGCGGCCAGCAGTGCTGCCTGCTCGGCCAGACGCGCTTCGGCTTCGGCGCGTGCCCGCGCTTCGCGTTCGTTCTTTTCCTTGAACTCTGCCGCCTGGATCGCGGAAAGCTTGCCCTGGCGCTTCGATTCCGCTTCACGCAAGGCGCGCTGGGCCGGGTCGATCACCGACCGGGTCACCGATGCTGGCTTGACGATCGGTACTTCCGCCACAGGGGCCTCGACGACAGGCGCCTCGGCCACCACAGGAACGGGAACCGGAATTTCGACAATCGGAACGATCTCGACCACCGGCGCCACGGGCTCCGGAGCTGCGACTGCGACAGGCTCCTCCGCCACGGCAAGTTCCGCGGGGGCCTCAACCGCGGCCTCTGCCGCCAGTTCGCTGGCATCGCGTTTGACAAATACGCGTTTCTTGCGGACCTCGACCTGAATCGTCCGCGCCTTGCCGGTGGAATCCGAGGCCCTGATCTCGCTGGTCTGCTTGCGAGTCAGGGTGATCTTGGCCTTGGGCGCGGTTTCGCCGTGTGACTTGCGCAAGTAGTCGAGCAGTCGCGTCTTGTCCTGTTCAGACAGGGTGTCATTGGATGCCTGCTTGCTGACGCCGGCCTTGGCCAGCTGCTCAAGCAGGGCCGGCGCCGGCATTTTCAGCTCGGTCGCAAATTGGGAAACAGTCATCAAAGCCATGCCCTACCTCTCATTCTTCTTCGGCAAACCAGTGGGCACGCGCAACAGTAATCAGCGCCGTCGCCCGCTCGGCATCGATGCCGGTCATTTCCATCAACTCGTCGGTTGCCAGGTCCGCCAATGCATCGCGGTCGGTAACGCCGTTCTTTGCCAGCTTCGCCGCCAGCGGCTTGTCCATGCCTTCGAGCGACAGCAGATCGTCGGCAACCTTTTCCATCTGTTCTTCGTCGACAATGGCTTCGGTCAGCAGCACGTTGCGTGCACGATCGCGCAACTCGGTGACCGTGGCCTCGTCGAAGGCGTCGATTTCGAGCATTTCCGCCAGAGGAACGTAGGCGATTTCCTCGAGTGTCGAGAAACCTTCCTCGATCAGGATGTTGGCCACCTCCTCGTCGACATCCAGCTTTTCGACAAACAGGGCACGGATCGAGCTATGTTCGGTTTCGGACCGTTTCTGCGACTCTTCGATGGTCATCAGATTGATGGTCCAGCCGGTCAGTTCGGAGGCCAGACGCACGTTCTGTCCGCCGCGCCCGATGGCGATCGCCAGGTTGTCCTCATCGACCACGACATCCATCGCATGCTTTTCTTCGTCGACCACGATGCTCTGCACCTCGGCCGGCGCCAGCGCGCCGATGACGAACTGGGCCGGATCGGCCGACCAGAGGATGATATCCACTCGCTCGCCGGACAGCTCATTGGTCACCGCCGTGACGCGCGACCCGCGCATGCCGACGCAGGTGCCGATCGGATCGACGCGTGGATCGTTGGACTTGACGGCAATCTTGGCGCGCATGCCTGCATCGCGTGCCGCAGCCTTGATTTCGAGCAGTCCGTCTTCGATCTCGGGAACCTCGAGTTCGAACAGCTTCATGATGAATTCGGGTGCGGTGCGCGACAGGATCAGTTGCGGACCTCGCGCCTGGCGATCGATTTTCATCAGCCAGGCACGCACGCGGTCGCCGGGACGCAGGTTTTCCTTGGGAATCATCTGGTCACGCGGCAACAAGGCCTCGATGCGGCCGGCCTCGATGATCGCGCTGCCGCGCTCCATGCGCTTGACGGTGCCGCTGACGAGGAACTCCTTGCGATCGAGGAAGTCATTGAGCAACTGCTCGCGCTCGGCATCGCGGATCTTCTGCAGGATCACCTGCTTGGCGGCCTGGGCGCCGATGCGGCCGAAATCGATGGGCTCAAGCCCTTCCTCGATGAAGTCTTCAAGCACGATGTCCGGGATCTGCTGTTGCGCGGCGGTAAGGCCGATCTGCAGTTCGGGATTCTCGACCATGTCGTCGGGCACCACCAGCCAGCGGCGGAAGGACTCGTATTCACCGGTTTCGCGATCGATATCGACGCGCACATCGGCTTCGTCGTTGGTACGCTTCTTCGTCGCGGACGCCAACGCCATTTCAAGGGCGCCAAAGACGATGTCCCGCGGAACATTCTTTTCGCGGGCCAGGGCATCGACCAACAGCAGCAATTCACGGCTCATGTGAGTCCTCCAGCATTAATCAGAACTTCGGCACCAGGCGCGCCCGATCGATATTCTCGAGCGCAAACCGATGCTGTGTTTCATTCACCCGCAGGCAGACCATTTCCACTCCGCCCTCTTCCTGCAATCCTTCAAGTGCACCGCTGAAATTGCGCTGATTGCCCAGCGGAACACGCAGCTTGATCTGCACCTCGTGCCCGGCGAAGCGGCGGTAGTCCGCCGGCTTGACCAGCGGACGATCGAGTCCGGGAGAGGAAACTTCGAGGCGGTCATAGTCGACGTTCTCGACCATGAACACGCGGCTGAGCTGGTTGCTCACGATGGAGCAGTCCTCGACGGTGATACCGCTCTTGTCTGCCGCGGCACCCTCCGGCCTGTCGATAAAGACGCGCAGCAGCCGAGCCCGCGGACTGGTTTCGAATTCAACCAGTTCGTAGCCCAAACCCGTAACAGTCGTCTCAATCAAATCAAGCAGTTGCATACAAACTCACACACTCGCCACACGAATACAGCGCACAAATAGAAAATGGGCCAAAAAGCCCATTCCTTCTCTCTCTCCCGAGAACGGTGCCAACCAAAGGCTAAAGATTATAGCAGAGGCCTCATTTCTCTGCCAAATCAATTCGATCGCCATCAAGGTCATCACCGTCTAACCCGTCTTCACCATCGAAGTCTCCGGCGAATTCGCCAGGTGCCGTGGTCTTGCGCTCGGCCGGCAGCAACTTCAATAATTCCTGCACCTCGCCCTGCTCCAGATCGCGGCACTGGCCGCGCTTGAGCCGCGGCGAAAGATGTACCGGGCCGTAACGGACGCGCATCAAGCGGCTGACCACCAGCCCTACCGCCTCGAACATGCGCCGCACTTCGCGATTGCGCCCCTCGGACAGAACCACGCGATACCAGCGATTGGCGCCTTCGCCGCCGCCTTCGGCGATCAGGCTGAAACTGGCGAGGCCGTCTTCGAGTTGAATGCCGCTGCGCAGGCGTTCGAGCATTTCGGGGGTCGCCTCGCCCAGCACGCGCACCGCGTATTCGCGCTCGATTTCATAGCGCGGATGCATCATGCGATTGGCGAGATTGCCGTCGTTGGTGAACAGCAGCAGCCCGCAGGAATTGAAATCCAGGCGGCCGATGGATATCCAGCGCCCGCTCTTGAGCCGCGGCAGCTTGGCAAACACGCTGGGGCGACCGTCCGGATCGTCCCTCGAAACGATCTCGCCCTCAGGCTTGTGATAGACCAGCACGCGCGGCAGGCGCAACTGGAACTTGAGCTGCGCCAGCTTGCCATTGACGCGGATCTTGTCCTCCGGGCCGACGCGCTGGCCGACATGCGCCGGCAGGCCATTGACGCTGACACGGCCGGCGACGATCCACTGCTCGAGCTCGCGCCGCGAACCGAAACCGGCATCGGCCAGCGCCTTGTGCAGTTTGGGCGGATCGATGAAGACGGCTTCGGTGCGCCGCCTGGCGTGAGCCGGCAAGGACGAACCGCCGCGAATGCGCGGCGCCGCTTCGGCCTGAAGCCGCGGCGAACCTTGCGGCGGCCGAAAGGGACTAGCCTTGCGCGATGGGCGGTTCGGCGAGCCCTTGCGGTTCCCGCTCGGAGAGGAGGAGTTGCCCGTCGGCGCCGGGTTCGTCGGGCTGCCGTTCTGTTGCTTGCCCTGCTCCTGGGCGGCCGAGGTCCGGCTGTTCGGAGCCCGCTGCCGGGATCGGGGAGGCTTCGGCGATTGCGGTTTGTCCAAGATCGATCACCCTTTCAATTTCAGTCAATGGCGGCAGTTCGGTGAGACTGCGCAGGCCGAGGTCATCGAGAAACTTTCTTGTCGTTGCATACAGCGCCGGGCGCCCCGGCGCATCGCGATGCCCCACGGCATCGATCCAGCCGCGTCCTTCCAGCACCTTCAGTATGTTCGGCGATACTGCCACGCCCCGCACGTCTTCGATGTCGCCACGCGTCACCGGCTGGCGGTAGGCGATGATCGCCAGCGTTTCCATCACCGCCCGCGAATACTTGGGCGGCTTGTCGTTCTTCAGCCGATCGATGTAGGACTGATATTCGGGGCGGGTCTGGAAGCGCCAGCCGGATGCCAGTTGCACCAGCTCCGCGCCGCGATTGGCCCAGTCACGGCGCAAGTCATCGAGCAGTGTACGCCAGGTATCGTCGTCGAACTCCTCGTCGAACAGCTTTTTCAGTTCGGCCAGCGGCAGGGGTTCGGCCGCCACCAGCAGCGCGGTTTCCAGTACGCGCTTGTAGTCTTCGGGCTTATATAACGGCAGCATCGGGCAGCTTCACGTAGATGGGCGCCATGGCCTCGTTCTGGGTAATCTCGATCAGCGATTCGCGCGCCAGTTCCAGCATGGCCAGAAAGCTCACCACCAGCCCTTGCGCGCCCAGCGTCAGGTCGAACAACTGGTCGAACACCACGTAGCCGCTGCCCTGCAGGCGGCGCAGGATGATACTCATGTGCTCGCGTACCGACAGTTCCTCGCGATGGATCTTGTGGTGCTGATGCACGCGCGCCTGTTTCATCAGCGACAGCCAGGCTACCTGCAGGTCATGGAGGCTGACCTCGGGCTGGCGCTCGACGACCTTGTCGGCAATCCATACCGTGATCCATTCGTAATCGCGCCCGGCCTGCGGCATCTCGTCCAGTCTTGCCGCCGAGGCCTTCATGCGCTCGTATTCGATCAGGCGGCGCACCAGCTCGGCACGCGGATCTTCCGGCTCGCCGTTCTCCGCCTTGGGCGGACGCGGCAGCAGCATGCGCGACTTGATCTCGATCAGCATGGCCGCCATCAGCAGATATTCGGCGGCAAGTTCCAGGTTGCCCTTGCGCATGGCCTCGACATAGACGAGGTATTGCGCCGTGAGCGGCGCCATCGGGATGTCCAGCACGCTGATGTTGGCGCGGCGAATCAGGTAAAGCAGCAAGTCGAGCGGCCCCTCGAAGGAATCGAGGATGATCTCCAGCGCATCCGGCGGGATATACAGATCGCGCGGCATTTCCGCCATGACCTCGCCATAGACTTTCGGCCAGTGATGCTCGAGCGTCTCGCCCGCGGCAAGAGTTGGCGCTGGCGACACGGCGACCTGAGCGACGAATGGAGCGGCAGTCGGCCCCTGTAACGCGTTATCGATCACGAGTAATCGAGTCCGATCGCTTCGCGCACGTCGCGCATGGTTTCCTGCGCCAGCTTGCGCGCCTTTTCGCAGCCGTCGGCGATGATGTTCTTGACCAGTTGCGGATCCTCCTCGTACATCTTGGCCCGCTCGCGCATCGGCTCCTGCTCGCGCAGCACGCCCTCGATCACCGGCTGCTTGCATTCGATGCAACCGATTCCGGCCGAGCGGCAGCCGCTTTGCACCCAGCTTCTGACGTCTTCGCCGGAATAGATCAGGTGGAACTGCCACACCGGGCATTTTTCGGGATCGCCTGGATCGGTGCGCCGCACCCGCGCCGGATCGGTCTGCATGGTGCGAATCTTCTTGCCGACCGTCTCGGCATCTTCGCGCAGCATGATGGTGTTGCCGTAGGACTTGGACATCTTCTGGCCGTCCAGACCGGGCATGCGCGAAGCATGGGTGAGCAGCGCGTCGGGCTCGACCAGGATCATCTTGCGCGTGCCTTCGAGCCAGCCGAAGAGGCGTTCGCGATCACCCAGCGAGAGGCTCTGCGCCTCGTTCAGCAACTCGTGGGCCTGTTCCAGCGCCTCGCCCTCACCCTTTTCCTGGTAGCGCGTGCGCAGTTCGTCGTAGAGCTTGGCGCGCTTGCTGCCGAGCTTCTTGACGGCCTCGCGCGCCTTGTCCTCGAAGCCGGGCTCACGCCCATACAGGTGGTTGAAGCGACGCGCGATCTCACGCGTGAATTCGACATGGGGCACCTGGTCATCGCCCACCGGCACCTGGTTGGCGCGGTAGATCAGGATATCGGCCGCCTGCAGCAGCGGATAGCCGAGGAAGCCATAGGTCGTCAGATCCTTGTGGGTCAGCTTTTCCTGCTGGTCCTTATAGGTCGGCACGCGTTCCAGCCAGCTCAAGG
>JAUYSD010000217.1 GCA_030696505.1 Sulfuritalea sp.
GATGCCGCGCATTTGTACTTCGCGATGTCGGGCGGCGGCGTGCACGAGTCGACCGATGGCGGCGAGAGCTTCGCGCCGATCGTCGATGGGCTGGAGGTGGTCGAGGGCTTCGACCGCAAGGACATCGCGTTTCACGATCCGCACTGCGTGCGCCTGTGCCCGAGCAATCCGGATCGCCTGTACCAGCAGAACCACTGCGGCATCTACCGTCTCGACCGGCCGTCGCGGCAATGGCTGCGCATCGGCAAGAACATGCCGCAACAGGTCGGCGACGTCGGCTTTCCGCTGGTGCTGCATCCGCGCGACGCCGATAAGGCGTGGGTGTTTCCGATGGACGGCACCGAGGTCTGGCCGCGCACCAGCCCGGACGGCAAGCCGGCGGTCTATGCCACGCGCGACGCCGGTGCGACCTGGCAGCGCCTCGATGCCGGCCTGCCCGCCGGCGAGGCCTGGTGGACCGTGAAGCGCCAAGCCATGACCGCGGATCGAGACGACCCGCTGGGCCTGTATTTCGGCACCAGCAGCGGCGAACTCTGGGCGAGCCGCGACGAGGGCAAGGAGTGGCGCTGCATCGCCCAGCACCTGCCGGAGATCTACGCCGTGGAAGCGGCCGAACCGGCCTAGCGGCGCCGTCACCGTGAACGTCCTGATCCCCAGCGCGCTGCGTTCCTACACCGAGAGCGCGCACGCCGAGGCCAGCGGTGCCACGCTTGCCGCCGTGGTGACCGACCTGGACCGGCAGTATCCGGGCATTCGATTCCGCATGATCGACGAGCAGAACCGGATCCGCCGGCACATCCGCTTTTTCGTCAATGGCGAACAGGTGCACGACTTGGCGCGGGCGGTCAGTGCCGACGAAGAACTGATCATCGTCCAGGCGCTGAGCGGCGGTTGAAGCAAACAATCGGCAGGAAGCCGTCGTTGCAAGAGTTGGCGCTTGCCGGCGCGCGAAGCGCTTTCCCCGGCAGACAGAGTCCGACACGGTGCGCACAGCCAAAATCCCCACTGATTCAGGGTCTTTCACAATACCTGCCGAAGCCGCCGGCGCGGCCCATCGCCTACAATAGAACCCCTTTGCCTGACTGAACACAGCATGACCGCCCGCCTGCGCGAAATCCCGTACAACTACACCTCGTTCTCCGACCGCGAGATCGTCATTCGTCTGCTCGGTGCCGAGGCCTGGGCGACGCTCAACGAACTGCGCGCGGAGCGCATCACCGGCCGCTCGGCGCGCATGCTCTACGAGGTGCTGGGCGACATCTGGGTGGTGCGGCGCAATCCCTATCTGGAAGACGACCTGCTGGCCAATCGCGAACGGCGTGAGGCGCTGGTGGAAGCCTTGCGCCACCGCCTGCGGGAAATCGACAAGCGCCGCGAGGGGAACGAGCGCGTGGCGCTGCTGCTGACCGCGGCACAGGCCGCCGTGGCTTCCTTCGAGCGCTGGTTCGAGGAAACCCGCAGCCTGCGCAAGAAGGCGCAGAAGGCCCTGGCCCGCCACACCCGCCGCGACAACATCTGCTTCGACGGCCTGGCGCGCGTTTCTCACGTCACCGATGCCACCGACTGGCGCGTCGAGTATCCGTTTGTCGTGCTGGCGCCCGACACCGAGGAGGAAATGGCGCCGCTGGTGCGCGCCTGCATCGAACTCGGCCTGACCATCATCCCGCGCGGCGGCGGCACCGGCTACACCGGCGGCGCGGTGCCGCTGGATGCGCTGTCGGTGGTGATCAACACCGAGAAGCTGATCGACCTCGGCGCCGTCGAAATGCAGCGCCTGCCCGGCACCGACCGCGACTACGCCACGGTGCGCACCGGCGCCGGCCTGGTCACGCGCCGCGTCATGGAAGCGGCAGAGAAGGCCGAGCTGGTGTTCGCCTGCGACCCGACCTCGGCCGATGCTTCCTGCATCGGCGGCAACATCGCGATGAACGCGGGCGGCAAGAAAGCCGTGCTGTGGGGCACGGCGCTGGACAACCTGGCCTCGTGGCGCATGGTGACGCCGGACGGCAACTGGCTCGACATCGAACGCCTGAACCACAACTTCGGCAAGATCCATGAACAGGAGCTGGTCAGCTTCCGCCTCGTGCGCTGGGATGCGACGGGGAAAAAGAAGCTCGGCGAGGAGCGACTCGACGTGCCCGGCCGGCTGTTCCGCAAGGAGGGCCTGGGCAAGGACGTCACCGACAAGTTCCTCGCCGGCATTCCCGGCGTGCAGAAGGAAGGCACCGACGGCCTGATCACCTCGGCGGTGTGGGTGCTGCACAAGATGCCGCCGGTGACGCGCACGGTCTGCCTCGAATTCTTCGGTCGCGTCACCGACGCCGTGCCGTCGATCGTCGAGATCACCGATTACTTCAAGCCGGGCGGCGCCGGTCTGGCGGCAGGCGTCCAGTTGGCCGGACTGGAACACCTCGACGAGCGCTACGTGCGCGCCGTCGGCTACGCGACCAAAGCGAAAAATCACGGCCGGCCCAAGATGGTGCTGATCGGCGACATAGTTGGCGCTGACGACACGGCGGTGATGGCCGCCGCCTCGGAAGTGGTGCGCCTGGCCAATGCGCGCGGCGCCGAGGGCTTCATCGCCGTCTCGCCCGAGACGCGCAAGAAGTTCTGGCTCGATCGCGCCCGCACCGCGGCGATTTCGAAACACACCAACGCCTTCAAGGTCAACGAGGACGTCGTCATTCCCTTGCCGCGCATGGGCGATTATTGCGACGGCATCGAACGGATCAACATCGAACTCTCGCTGGCCAACAAGATCGCGCTGGCCGATGCGCTGACGGACTACCTGCAGGGCGAACTGCCGCTGCACGCCGGCGACGCCAACCTCGATCCGGAACTGCTGCTGGGCGACAAGCGCGAGCAGGCGCTGGAACTCGTCGCCGGCGTGCGCGCGAACTGGCAGGCGCTGCTCGACAATCTCGACCTGCATTTCCGCGAGCTGCAGGATTACCGCCTGCGGGTGTCGTGGAAGACCGAACTCAAGACGCCGCTGGAAGGCCTGTTCGAGGGCAATGCCTTCCGCCCGGTGCTGACCGGCATCGAGGCGATCCACCAGGAGGTGCTGCGCGGCCGGGTCTTCGTCGCCCTGCACATGCACGCCGGCGACGGCAATGTGCATACCAACATCCCGGTGAACTCGGACCACTACGCGATGCTGCAGACCGCCTACAAAGCGGTCGAGCGCATCATGGCGCTGGCCAAGTCGCTGGGCGGGGTGATTTCCGGCGAACATGGCATCGGCATCACCAAGCTGGAATTCCTCAGCGACGAGGAGATCCGCCCCTTCCGCGACTACAAGCAGCGGGTCGACCCGGAGGGCCGTTTCAACCGCGGCAAGTTGATGGATTTGCCGCACATGCGTGCCGACCTGGCGAATGCCTACACGCCCTCCTTCGCGCTGCTCGGCGTCGAATCGCTGATCATGGAACAGTCGGAAATCGGCAAGATTTCCGATTCGATCAAGAACTGCCTGCGCTGCGGCAAGTGCAAGCCGGTCTGCTCGACCCACGTGCCGCGCGCCAACCTGCTCTACAGCCCGCGCAACAAGATCCTCGGCACGTCCTTGCTGATCGAGGCCTTCCTCTATGAAGAGCAGACCCGGCGCGGCATTTCCCTGCAGCATTTCGACGAGTTTTCCGACGTCGCCGACCATTGCACGGTCTGCCACAAGTGCGTGACGCCCTGCCCGGTCGACATCGATTTCGGCGACGTCTCGGTGGCGATGCGCAACTTCCTGCGCCGCCAGGGCAAGAAGAAGTTCAATCCGGGCACGGCGGCGGCGATGGGCTTCCTCTCCGCCACCGATCCGGCGACCATCAAGCTGGTGCGCGCCGGCATGATCCAGCTCGGCTACAAGGCACAGCGCCTGGGCCACAGGCTGGCAAAGTCCTTCGGCCTGATTCAGGACAGCGTCAAACACCCGCCGGCGACGCTGGGCCGCCCGGCACTCAAGGCGCAGGTAATCCACTTCCTCAACAAGCCGATGCCGAAGAACGTGCCGAACCGCACCTCGCGCGCGCTGCTCGACGTCGAGGACGACAGTCTGATCCCGGTGATCCGCGATCCGAAGAAAGCAAGCGAGGATTCGGAAGCGGTGTTCTACTTACCCGGTTGCGGCTCGGAACGCCTCTTCTCCCAGTTCGGGCTGGCCACCCAGGCCATGCTCTGGCATGCCCGCGCCACCACCGTGCTGCCGCCGGGCTACCTGTGCTGCGGCTATCCGCAGACCGCGAGCGGCGACGAGGACAAGGGCCAGGCCATCACCACGGCCAACCGCGTGCTGTTCCACCGCGTCGCCAACACGCTCAACTACCTCGACATCAAGACCGTGGTGGTCTCCTGCGGCACCTGCATGGACCAGCTGCTGAAATACGAATTCGGCAAGATCTTCCCCGACTGCCGGCTGGTGGACATCCACGAATGGCTGTTCGAAAAGGGCATCAAGCTCGACGGCGTCAAGGGTACGCAGTACATGTATCACGAGCCCTGCCACACGCCGATGAAGCACCATTCCGGCATCAAGGTGGCCAACGCCCTGATGGGCCAGCGTGTCGACCTCAGCGACCGTTGCTGCGGCGAATCCGGCTCGCTGGCCGTGTCGCGGCCCGACGTGTCGACCCAGATCCGTTTCCGCAAGCAGCAGGAAATCGAGGCCGGTGCCGCGGAACTGCGCAAAGTTGGCGCTGGCGACGCGGTGAAAATCCTCACCTCCTGCCCGTCCTGCCTGCAGGGCCTGTCGCGCTACGACAACGATGCGGATATCACGGCCGACTACATCGTGGTCGAAATGGCCAAGGCCATCCTCGGCCCGGACTGGATGCAGGATTACATCCGCGCCGCCAACAATGGCGGCGTCGAACGGGTATTGCTCTAAGCGCGACGCGCCTGCAGCAGGCTGTGACGCACTTCACTGCCTGTCCGATCGCGCCTGCACAGAGCCTGCGATTGGCGCTATGCTTATCCGGTGGCGACTAACCAGGATTGCGAACTGTGTGCGGGTCCCGGCGGCGAACTGCTGTGGGAGGACGATATTTGCCGCGTGGTGCGCGTGGGCGGCACCGAAGGGGCGGCATTCCCCGGCTATTGTCGCGTCATCTGCCGGCAACATGTCGCTGAAATGAGCAGCCTCAGCGCCGGCGATGCGCATCGCGTCATGAATGTGGTGCTGGCTACCGAACGCGCCCTGCGCTCCAGCGTTCAACCGGACAAGATCAACCTCGCCAGCCTGGGCAACCTGGTCCCGCACCTGCATTGGCACGTTATCCCGCGCTGGCGTGATGACAGCCACTTTCCGGCGCCGATCTGGGCCGCAGCGCAACGCAGCGCAACGCCCCACCCCGTTGTCGGCAGCACCCGCCTGCAGCAAGCCCTGAAAACCGAACTCTCGACCCTGAATGACACGCCATGAATTTTGATCTGCCGCCCACCGGAACCGAACAGAGCCCCGCTTTTCTCAATGCGGCCGACTGCAAGGATTGGCTGCTCAAGGTGCCGGCCAATGCCGTGCAGGCGCAATCGATGTTCCTGCGCCAGCTCAGCCTGCTGCATCGCTACAGCCTGCCGGCCAGCGAACGCTTCGCCATACTCGAGGCCTTGCGCCGCCCGCTGAGCGAGGTGCAGGAAGATGCAGCGGCAAAGTTCGCCGCCAAACCCCTGCCCTTCGCGCCGCACGAACAGGCAGCGCTGGATACCACGCTGAACGTCTGGCACATGTTGTCGCTGGGCTACCTGCGCTGCTTCGACGCCTTCTGTTCGGACAGTGCCGGTGCCTTCTCGATGCCGGCCTTGCTCGAACTGCGCGCACTGTGCGCCGCCAACCCCGATCAGGCGGCGCTGGCTGCCACCCTGGCGCAACGTACGCTTTCGGTATTCGGCGACTGGCAGCTCGATCTCTGTCGCAGCGGGCAGCTGCCGAATGCCGCTTACTGGAAGCAACTGCACCATATATTCTTTGCCGCGGAAACCCTCGGCGTCGCCGGCCACAGCGTGAGGGATTCGGTGCGTCATGGCAAAACCCATACCAGCGCATTGGCCGCCTATGCCGAATGCAATCTGCTGAGCACCGCCAATGCCTACGAACTGGCCACCCGCCACTTGGGCTGGGTGGCGCGCTGGGCCCGCCGCTGGGGCGGAAAACTGGTGCTGCTGAAGATCCCGCCCGAGGACATTCGCAACCGCGCCGTACCGCTGTGGGTCGACCTTGAATCGGATCAGCCGGCGAGCTATGTGCCGCACCCGGCCGAGGGCGGTCGCTGGCTGGAAACCACCGAACTCAGGAAGAGCCTGGTGGCCCGCATCACGCTACTGGAGCAAGGCCGAGCCCCGGCCGACCTGCAGTTGGGCGACGACGTCACCCAGCCGGCGGCCGGCCAGTTGCTGCTGCACGTGCTGCAGCGCTGGTGCAAGGGCGGTGCCGAACGCCGCCATGAGCGGCACAGCGCCAACACCGACTGCAGCCTCATTACCGGTTTCGACACCGTGAACTTCCACCTTTCGGGCGGCCAGGCCTTCCGTGCACCCTCCCGCGACGACACGACGCTGCGCCGCGAACGCGAGGAATTCGAGACCTTCGGCGAGCGCAGTCATCGCACCGCAGCCGCGGAGGAGAAAGGCGATACGCTGCTCGAGAACTGGCGGGTAAACGATGAGTCTGTGCTCGGCTTGCGCCTGACGCGGACGCTCAAAAATGGCGTGCGCATCGGCGCCGGGATGATGGTTGCCGCGAAGACCGCGGACGCCCGCCATTTCACCCTCGGCAATGTACGCTGGGCGCTGCGCGAAGGCGACGACTGGCTGGTGGCCGGCATCCAGCTGTTCCCGGGCGAACCCCTCCCGATGGCGGTGCGCACCATCGACGCGGGCGGAGTCCGCGGCAACTGGCGTCAGGGATTCCTGCTGCCGGCGATCGACGCAATCAAGGAACCGGCCAGCGTGGTCCTTGCCGGCGGCACATTTCGCATCGATCGCAATGTCGAAGTCATGGTCGATCAGCAACTGCAGGTGCTCAAGCTGTTCCGCGTGCTCGATCGGGGCACCGACTTCGAGCGCTGCAATTTCTACGACTGAACCCGGTGCGGCGGGAACACCGCGCTGAAGGTGGAGCCACACCCCGGTTCGCTGTCGATCTGCAGCACCGCCTGATGGCGCTCCAGCACGTGCTTGACGATGGCGAGACCAAGCCCGGTGCCGCCGGCCTCGCGCGAGCGGCCACGGTCCACGCGGTAGAAGCGTTCGGTCAGGCGCGGCAGATGTTGGCGGGCGATGCCGATGCCGCTGTCGCGTACTGAAAATCGCCCGCCGGCCTCGCCCTCCGCGCTCCAGCGCAGCGCGATCTCGCCGCCTTCGGGGGTGTAGCGCACGGCATTTCCGGCCAGGTTGGCAAAGGCCGAGCGCAGCTCGCGCGCGCTGCCCAGGAGACCGCGCGGTCCCTGGTTCTCCAGCGTGAGGCGATGCCGCCCGGCCGAAAGCACCTGGATTTCCTGGAACACATCGGCCAGCAGCGTGGCCGCTTCGATCGGATCGTCGAGCGGGGGCGGCGAATCGGTTTCCAGCGCCGACAAGGTCAGCAGATCGTCGATCAATTGCTGCATGCGCCGCGCCTGTTCGACCGCGGTCTGCAAATACTGCGCGAGCTCCTGCGAGGGTGTGTCGTGCAAGGCATCCAGCGCCGTTTCGACAAAGCCGAGGGTGACGGTCAACGGCGTCTTCAGTTCATGCGAGACATTGGCGACGAAATCGCGCCGCATCGTCGCCAGTTTCTGCAATTGCGTCACGTCGCGCACCAGCAGCAAGGTGCGTCCGGCGGCGAAGGGCGCGGCCTGGATCTGCAGATTGCGGCCCGGATTGCGCTGGGTGTGCAGTTCCAGCGGCACGCCGCGATGATCGGGGTTGTCGAGGTAGTCGCGAAATTCCGGCTCGCGCAGCAGGTGGGTGATGCGGCTGCCGGTATCGACCGATGCCTTGAGGCCGAGACAGACTTCGGCGTGCAGATTCATCCACTCGATGCTGCGGCGACCGTCGAGAATCATCACGCCGTCGGGCAGGGCTTCGGCGGCGCGGCGAAAGCGCGCCAGTTCCTCGGTTGCATGCTCGCGCTCGGCGCGGGCCAGCCGGGCGCGCCGGTGCAAGGCCTCGAATACCGCGCCCCAGGCGCCGCTGGCGCTCGGCGTCGGCGTTCCCAGCGGGCAGCCGGCCCAGCGGATCAGCCGCAGCACCATCCACAACTGGCGCAGGAAGAAGAAGCCGACAGTGCCCAGCAGCAACAGCGCCGCGCCGCGCTCGCCGGCTGCGAACCATCCGACCAGCGCCGCCAGTGCCGCCAGCGCGATCGCCGTCAGCAGTTCGGACAGTACCGCGTTCACGTCGCAGAAATCCGGTAGCCGCTGCCGCGCACGGTCTGGATCAGGCCGTCGTGTCCGCTCGCCTCGAGCGCCGCGCGCAGGCGGCGGATATGCACGTCGACGGTGCGCTCTTCGACAAACACGTGATCGCCCCAGACCTGGTCGAGCAATTGCGCGCGGGCATGCACCCGCTCCGGATGGGTCATCAGAAAGTGCAGTAAACGAAACTCCGTCGGGCCGAGATTCACCTCGGCACTGCCGGCCGTGATGCGGTGGGTGGCCGGATCGAGTCGCAGGCCGCCGAGTTCCACCTGATCCTCGGTGGCCTGCGGGGCATGGCGGCGCAGCACCGCCTTGATGCGCGCCACCAGTTCGCGCGGACTGAAGGGCGTGGTCACGTAGTCGTCGGCGCCGAGTTCGAGGCCTTCGATCTTGTCGCGCTCCTCGGCGCGCGCGGTAAGCATGATGATGGGCAGGCGCCGGGTACGTGCTTCGCTGCGCAACAGGCGCGCGAAATCCACGCCGCTCATGCCCGGCAACATCCAGTCGAGCAGCACCAGATCGGGCAATGCCTGCTGCACCAGCCGACGCGCTGTTTCGGCATCGGCGGCAAGCTGCACGACGTGCCCGACCCGGCGCAGATTGACTTCGATCAGGGACTGGATCGCCGGTTCGTCTTCAACTACCAGTATGGTTGCGGACATGGGCTTACCAAGCAAAGGGACAAACGCCAGTCTATTGCGGCTTGATGACGATTCCGTGACATCGATTCGACCGGCTGTGTGCGCTATGATAGCCGGCCCAAAACAGGAGTTGTCGCCATGTCCGGTCTCGACACCAAGACCCCGATCCCCACCGAGATCACCCTGCACAAAAAGTCGCGCATGCTCGAACTGAGCTTCGACGACGGCAGCCATTACCAGTTGCCCGCCGAATTCCTTCGCGTCTGGAGCCCATCCGCCGAAGTGCGCGGCCATGGCCCGGGCCAGGAGACGCTGCAAACCGGCAAGCGCAACGTCGAAATCACCGCCCTCGACGCGGTTGGCAATTACGCGGTGCAGCCGACCTTCTCCGACGGCCACAACACCGGCATCTATTCCTGGGACCTGCTCTACCACCTGGGCGCCAACCATGAGGAGCTCTGGGCCGAATACCTGGAACGCCTTGAAAAAGCCGGTGCCAGCCGCGATATAGACTCGACCACGCTGCCGCCGAAATCCGGCGGTGGTTGCGGCCATCACTAGACCCGATGACAAAGACCCATTTCGGCTTTGAAACCGTAGACGAGAAGGAAAAGGCCCGCCGCGTCGCCGGCGTGTTCTCCTCGGTCGCGCAGAAATACGACGTGATGAACGACATCATGTCGGCCGGACTGCATCGTCTGTGGAAGAAGTTCACCATCGAGATCGCCGCACCGCGGCCGGGCGAACGCGTGCTCGACGTGGCCGGCGGCACCGCCGACCTGTCGTCGGCCTTCGCCAAGCGCGTCGGCGCCTTCGAACAAACCGGCGGCGAAGTCTGGCTCACCGACATCAACAACGCGATGCTCGGCGTCGGCCGCGACCGCCTGCTCGACGAGGGCGTGCTGGCCCCGGTGGCGCAGTGCGACGCGGAAAAGCTGCCCTTCCCGGACAACCATTTCGACATCGTCACGGTCGCCTTCGGCCTGCGCAACATGACGCACAAGGACCGCGCGCTGGCCGAAATGCGCCGCGTGCTGCGGCCCGGCGGACGCCTGCTGGTGCTCGAATTTTCCAAAGTGTGGAAACCGCTGGAAAAGGCCTACGATGTCTACTCGTTCAAGCTGCTGCCCTGGCTCGGCGAGAAGATCGCAGGCGATGCCGAGTCCTACCGCTATCTCGCCGAATCGATCCGCATGCACCCGGACCAGGCCACGCTCAAGGCCATGATGGAACAAGCCGGGCTGGAACGGGTCGAAGTATTCAATCTGACAGCCGGCGTCGTCGCGCTGCATCGTGGTTACAAGTTTTAACGAGGAGTAAGAATCAATGAAGCGACTAGTGATTGCCGCGTTCGCGGCCGTGGTGGGCCTGGCCCTGATAGTTCCCGATGCCGAAGCCGCCCGTCTGGGAGGCGGCAGATCGAGTGGCATGCAGCGCCAGGCCAGCCCGGCGCCCGCACCGACAACGGCCGGCAAACCGGCCGCCGCGCCGGCGGCTGCCGCGGCGCCTGCCGCCGCCAAGCCGGCCGGGATGAGCCGCTTCCTCGGACCTTTGGCCGGCCTCGCCGCCGGTCTCGGCATCGCCGCGCTGCTGTCGCACTTTGGCCTCGGCGAAGGCATGGCCAACATGCTGCTGATCCTGGCACTGGTCATGGTTGCCGTGTTTGTCGTGCGCTGGCTGATGAGCAAGCGCACTCCTCAGCCCGGCATGCAGTACGCCGGTGCCGCGCCGGGCTCTGCCGCCCCGGCGAACTTCACCACGCCCGCTCGGTTCGAGGCATCGGGAGTTGGCGCTGGCACTACGGCGGCCAATGCCACCGCCGGCAGCATTCCGGCCGGTTTCGACGTGGAAGGCTTCCTGCGCCAGGCCAAGCTCAACTTCGTGCGCCTGCAGGCCGCCAACGATCGTGGCGACATGGACGACATTCGTGAATTCACGTCGCCCGAGATGTTTGCCGAAATCAAGATGCAGTATCAGGAACGCAGCGGCAAGGCACAGGAAACCGACGTCATGCAGCTGAACGCCGAGCTGCTCGAAGTCGTCAGCGAAGACAACCGCCACATCGCCAGCGTGCACTTCTCCGGTCAACTGCGGGAGGACAGCGCCGCGCCGCAGACCTTTGCCGAAGTCTGGCACCTGGTCAAGCCGACCGACGGCAGCCGCGGCTGGAACATCGCCGGCATCCAGCAGGTTCAGTAAGCATCATGCAAGCCCTGCCCGCGCCTCTGCAGGCCGCGATCAATCACCTGCTTGGGCAGGCGGCATGGGCGCGCGAAAAGCTCGCGCCCTTCGCTGGGCACGCCGCCCAGATCAAACTGCCGCCTTTCGAGGCGGCTTTTTTGATCGGTGCGGACGGCACAATTTCCGCTCCGGCGGCGGATGCCGAACTCGAAGTCAGCATTGCGCTGCCGGCGACGACGCCACTGCTTGCGCTGCAGGGCAAGGATGCCGTGATGCGCGCAGCGCGCATCGAAGGTTCGGCCGAATTTGCCGCGGCGCTGGGCTTCGTGATCCGCAACCTGCGCTGGGACGCCGAGGAAGACCTGTCGCATATCGTCGGCGACATCGCGGCGCATCGCATCGTCGGCGGCACGCGCGAATTCGCCGCCTGGCAACAACAGGCGGCGCAGAACCTCGCCGCCAATCTCGCCGAATACTTCACCGAAGAACAGCCGCTGATTGCGCGCCAGGCGGATATCGCGGCGTTTGCCGAGGATATCGACCGGCTGCGCGACGACGTGGCGCGGCTGGAAAAGAGACTGCAACGACTGGCTTGATCGCCGACTGAATTAATTCTATTGGCGTAGCCGCAACAGGCTGCGGACAATCCTCCTCCTCAATCACCCGGAGGAACCCCTCATGAAAACGTTTCTGCTTGCCGCGGCAACGCTGATCACGCCGTTTGCCACGGCCCTTGCCGGCGACGAAGCCCTGCTTACCGAAGCGCGCAAGGTGGCGACCACGCTGCCGCCCAAGCTCATCGTCGCGCTGCAGGACGAGATCAAGAGATCCGGACCCGAGGGCGCAATCCCGGTATGCAAGGACATGGCGCCCAAAATGGCCGGCGAGATCTCGCAGCAAACCGGATGGAAAATCAAACGCGTCAGCCTGAAGGCGCGCAATGACGCGCGGGCGATCCCCGACGCCTGGGAAAAGGCCGCGCTGGAGGATTTCGACAAGCGTGCGGCGGCCGGCGAATCACCAGCCAAGCTGGAGAAGGGCGAAAAGATCGGTAACGAGTACCGCTTCGTCAAGGCGCTGCCGGTGCAGGCGCTATGCCTGAGCTGCCACGGCCCGGTCGACCAGCTCAGCCCGGCGATCAAGGCCGCGCTCGGCCAGAACTACCCGAACGACCGCGCCACCGGTTACTCGGAGGGACAGATTCGCGGCGTGATCAGCGTGCGCAAGGCACTCTGATTACGCCGTCTTACTGGGCGGCCGCGCCGCCGCCCAGCGCCTTGTAGAAACTCGCCGCCGTAGACAGCAGCTGGCGCCGTACCGCCAGCGCCGACTGTTGCGCGGCGAAGTGTTCGCGCTGGGCGTCGAGCAGTTCGAGGTGGCTGGAGACGCCGGCCTTGTAGCGCGCATCGACGATTGTCAGGCGCCGGCCCTGGGCGGCGACGCCGGCTTCCTGGGCCTGCAACTGTTCGGTCAGCTGCCGGCGTGCGTCGAGCAGGTCGGCGATTTCGCGGAAGGCCTGCTGGATGGTCTTCTCGTACTCGGCGACGGCGATGACCTTGCGCGCGCTGGCCAGGTCGACGTTTTCAGCCGTACGTCCGCTGTCGAACAGCGGCAGGCGCAGGGCCGGAATGAAACTCCAGGCGCCGCTGCCGGCTTCGAACAAACCCGAGAGGCCGTGACTGGCGGTGCCCAGCGCGGCGGTCAGCACGATCTTGGGCAGGAAGGCGGCGCGCGCGGCGCCGATGTTGGCATTGGCGGCGATCAGCTTCTGTTCGGCGGCCATGACGTCGGGTCGCCGCAGCAAGACCTCGCTCGGCAAACCCACCGCGACTTCGGCCACCAGCCCGCTCTGCGCCAGGCTGCCGCCCGCGATGTCCGCGGATGCCGCGCCGACCAGCAGGCGCAAGGCGTTTTCCGCCGCGGCGTGACTGCGCGCGAGGCTGGCGACTTCGGCGCGCGCGTTCTGGTAGGCGCCGTCGGCCTGTAGGTAATCGAGATCGCCGGCGAGGCCGACGTCGCGGCGGCGGCCGACGAGGTTGCGGGTTTCTTCGCGGCTCTTCAGGGTCTCGACGGCCAGTGCGCGGCGCTCGCCGAGTTCCAGCAGGCTCAACCAGGCGTTGGCGACATCGGCGATCAATGACAGGCGGAAGGCCTGGCGTGCGTAGTCGCTGGCGAGAAAGTTGGCGCGTCCGGCATCGTCGAGACTCCTGACCCGGCCCCAGAAATCCAGCTCGAAGGCGGCGACGGCCAGATTGACGTCGTAACGCTGGCTGTTCAGCTGGCGGCCAGTGCCGGACAAGTCGGCTGGCGTCAACGAGGCTGCGCGCTGGGCAGCCAGGTCGACGGTCGGCAAGCGGTCGGCGCGGGCGATTCCGGCCAGGGCACGCGCCTCGTCGACGCGCGCCACTGAAATGCGCAGATCACGGTTGTGTTCCAGCGCCGCGGCGATCAGAGCCTGCAGACGCGGATCGGTGAAGAAGGCGCGCCAGTCCGCGGTGATCGCCGCGCCTTGCGCCGTATCGCCAGCACCAACTCTTGCCGGCCAGATCTCGGGTACTGGCGCCGCGGGGCGCTGGTAGTCCGGCGTGAACGAGCAGCCCGCGAGGGCCAGGGCCAGCACCAGGGGAAGTGTCTTATTCATCATGCTGCTCCTCGCGATGGCGGGCATGGCCGGGGAAGATGCGGCGCACCACGACGAAAAATACCGGGACCAGGAACACCGCCAGCGCGGTGGCGGCGAACATGCCGCCGATCACGCCGGTACCGATGGCGATACGGCTGTTGGCGCCGGCGCCGGTGGACACCGCCAGCGGCAGCACGCCGAACATGAAGGCGATCGAGGTCATCAGGATCGGCCGGAAACGCAGGCGGCAGGCTTCGAGCGTGGCCTCGATCAGGTCCTTGCCCTGCTCCTGCAGCTCTCTGGCGAACTCGATGATCAGGATCGCGTTCTTCGCCGAGAGGCCGATGATGGCGATCAGGCCGACCTTGAAATAGACGTCGTTGGGCAGGCCGCGAAAGCTCACGGCCAGCACCGCGCCGAAGATGCCCAGCGGCACCACCAGCATCACCGCGAAGGGAATCGACCAGCTCTCGTAGAGCGCGGCGAGGCAGAGGAAAACCACGATCAGCGAGACGGCGAAGAGGAAGGGCGCCTGGGTGCCGGACAGGCGCTCCTCGAAGGAACTGCCCGACCATTCGTAGCCGACGCCTGCCGGCAGTTTGGCGGCGACGTCCTCCATCGCCAGCAGGGCTTCGCCGGTGGAACGACCCGGCGCCGCATTGCCGGCAATCTTCATCGAGGGCAGGCCGTTGTAGCGGTCGAGCTTGGGACTGCCGACGATCCACTGCGCCGTGGCGATTTCGGCCAGCGGGATCATGTCGCCGCGCGCGTTCTTGATCGGCAGCCGCAGCAAGTCTTCCGGCGTGCGCCGGGTGTCGGCTTCAGCCTGCATCTGCACGCGCAGGATGCGGCCTTCGCGCACGAAATCGTTGATGTAGGCGGTGCCCAGGGTGGCCTGCAGGTTGTCGTTGAGCTCGCCGAGGTCGATGCCCAGCGCCCGCGCCTTGACCCGGTCCACGCTGAGGAAGACCTGCGGACCGGCCTCCTGGCCTTCGGGCCGCACGCCGACCAGCGCCGGGTTCTGCCCGGCCAGGCCGAGCGCCATGTTGCGCGCTTCGAGCAGCTTGTCGCGACCCAGGCCGCCGCGGTCCTGCAGGCGGAAATCGAAGCCGCCGACCGCCGCCAGTTCCGGGATCGGCGGCACGTTGATGGCGAAGATCATGGCCTGCTTGATGCGGAAGAAGGCCATGTTGGCGCGCTGCACCACCGACTCCGCGCTGTTGTCCTTGTGCGGCCGCTCGTCCCAGCTCTTGAGCCGGACGAAGGTGATTGCGGCGTTCTGGCCGCGGCCGAAGAAGGAGAAGCCGAGCACGCCGATGACGTGGGCGACTTCCTTCTGCGCCAGGTAGTGCTGCTCGACGGTTTCGAGTACTTTCAGGGCGCGCTCCCGCGTCGCCGCCGGAGGCAGCTGGACGATGCTGAGGAAGTAGCCCTGGTCTTCGCCGGGCAGGAAGCTGCCGGGCAGCTTGCTGAAGAACCAGCCGGTGGCAGCCAGGATCGTGGCATAGACCACGAGCCAGCGCCCGGGCTTGCCCAGAATGCGGCGCGTGGCGCCGATGTAGCGGCTCACGGTGGCGGCGAAGAAGCGGTTCCACCAGCCGAAGAAGCCGCTGTGCGGCATCACGTCGTCCTTGCCCGACTCGTGCTTGAGCAGCGTCGCGCACAATGCCGGCGTCAGCGTCAGCGCCATCATGGCCGAGAAGCCCATGGTCAGGATCAGCGTCACGGCGAACTGGCGGTAGATCGCACCGACCGCACCGCCGAAGAACAGCAGGGGCACGAAAACCGCCGTCAGCACCACGGTGATGGCGATGATGGCATTGATGATCTGGCCCATCGCCTTGCGCGTCGCATCGCGCGGACTGAGGCCTTCCTCGCTCATGATGCGCTCGACGTTCTCGATCACGACGATGGCATCGTCCACCACGATGGCGATGGCCAACACCATGGCGAACAGGGTCAGCACGTTGATCGAGTAGCCGAGCAGGTAGAGGCCGATCAGCGCGCCGAACAGCGACACCGGCACCACCACGGCCGGGATGAAGGTGGCGCGCACGTTTTCGAGGAACAGATACATCACCAGCACCACCAGGATCATGGCCTCGATCAGCGTCTTGACTACTTCGCGGATCGAAATGTCGACGAAGGTCGAGGTGTCGTAGGGCACCATCCAGGAAATGCTCGGCGGGAAATATTTCGCCAGCTCGGTCATCCGGTCATTGACCGCCTTGGCGGTGTTGAGCGCATTGGCGCCCGGCGCCATGCGCACGGCAATCGCGGCCGTGGGCTGGCCATCGACGCGGGCGGCAATCGAATAGTCCTGCGCGCCAAGCTCGACGCGAGCCACATCCTTGACCCGCACCGTGGCGCCGCGCCCGTCGCTCCTGATGATGACGTTGCCGAATTCCTCGGGGGTCGCCAGGCGGCCCTGGGTGATGATGGTGGCTGCATATTCTTGGCCCGGCGCGGCCGGCACCTGACCGAGCTCGCCGGTGGCGATCTGGGCGTTCTGCGCGCGCACCGCTTTCGCCACGTCGGCCGGGGTCAGGCCGAAGGCCGTCAGGCGCTCCGGCTTGAGCCACAGGCGCATCGAATATTCGGTGCCGAACAGGATCGCCTCGCCCACGCCGGGAGTGCGGCGGATGCTTTCCAGCACATTGGCCGCGGCGTAACTTCCGAGCGCCACGTTGTCGAGGGACTTGTCCGGCGAGAACAGGGAAAGGAACATCAGGTAGTTGCGCGCCGACTTGACCACGGTGATGCCCAGGCGCCGCGCCTCTTCGGGCAGGCGCGGCTCGGCGCGCTTGATGCGGTTCTGGGTTTCCACCGAGGCTAGATCGAGATTGGTGCCGGCCTGGAAGGTCAGGGTGATGGTGCCGATGTTCTGCTCGGAGGCGGACTCCATGTAAAGCAGATTCTCGATGCCGTTGAGTTCCTGTTCGATCAGCGCGACCGCGGTTTCCTCGACCACCTTGGCCGAGGCGCCGGGGTAGTTGACGGTGATCGCCAGCGCCGGCGGCGCCACCGCCGGGTAGCTCGCCACCGGCAACTGGCGCAGGGCGAGCAAGCCGCCGAGCACGATGATGATGGCGATGACCCAGGCGAAGATCGGCCGGTCAATGAAGAATTTTGGGATCATGGCTTACTTCTTTTCTTCATTGGGCTTGGCGGCCGGCGCCGCCGGGTTTGCCACCGTCGGCGCGGCCGTCAGCGGGGCGCCCGGAGTCCACGGCAGAGGTTTGACCACGGCGCCCGGCCTGACCTTCTGCAGGCCATTGACGATCACCTGCTCGCCGCCTTTCAATCCGTCGTCGACGATGAAGTCGCCGCCGGACATGGTGCTGGTCTTGATCGGCCGCGGCGCCACCTTGCCTGCGGCATCGACCACCATCACGAACTGACCCTGGGCGCCGCCCTGCACCGCGCGCTGCGGCACGCGGATCGCGTTGTCGAGCTGGGCTTGCGGAAAACGCACGCGCACGAAGGTGCCGGGCAGCAACTCGCGGCGCGGGTTGGGGAACTCGGCACGCAGCAGCACGGCACCGCTGTTCGGATCGACGGCGAGGTCGGTGAACTGGAGGCGGCCCTTTTCCGGATAAAGCGAACCGTCTTCGAGCACCATTTCGACTTTCGCCGCATCGGCCTTTTTCTGCTTGCCGTTCCTGACTGCCTGCTGCAGGCGCAGCAGGTCCGAATAGGACTGCGAAAACTCGACGCGGATCGGGTCGAGCTGTTCGATGGTGACCAGATGCGTCGCCTCGCCCTTGCCGACCAGAGCCCCCTCGGTGACCATCGCGCGGCCGATACGACCGGGAATTGGCGCTGGCGGCACGGCGTTTTCGAGATCCAGGCGCGCCTTTGCCGCAGCGGCTTCGGCCTGCTTGACGCGTGCGTCGGCGGCGTCGAATTCCTGCTGGCTGACCGCCTTGATGTCGAGCAGCGGCGTGTAACGCGCAAACACCGCCTTGGCGGCCGCCAAGTCGGCCGCCGCCGCCGCCGCCTGCGCCTGGTAGGTGCGGCGTCGATGCGGAACAACGGCGTGCCCGCCACGACATCGGTACCCTCGGTAAACAACCGCTTTTCGACGACCCCTTCGTCGCGAGCCCTCACTTGCGCTGAACGCACTGCCTGCAGGCGTCCCGGCAAATCCTGGGTGATCGTCGCGCCGGCCGCGGCGACGGTGACCACGTCGACCTCGGACGGCGGCATGGCGGTA
>JAUYSD010000276.1 GCA_030696505.1 Sulfuritalea sp.
GGTCGGTGCGCAGTGCATCGTGGTGGCCATCGATGCCAAGCAGACTTCGCCCGGCCGCTGGGAGGTATTCACCCATGGCGGGCGCAAGAACACCGGGCTCGATGCCATCGACTGGGCACGCAAGGTCGAAAGCCTGGGCGCCGGTGAAATCCTGCTGACCAGCATGGACCGCGACGGTACCAAGGCCGGTTTCGATCTGCCGCTCACTCGCGCAATCGCCGAAGCGGTGGGCATTCCGGTGATCGCCAGCGGTGGCGTCGGGACGCTGCAGCATCTGGCTGACGGAGTCACGCTGGGCAAGGCCGATGCGGTACTGGCGGCGAGCATTTTTCATTACGGCGAATACACCGTGCGCCAGGCCAAGGAATACATGAAGAGCCGCGGCATCGAGGTCAGGCTATGAGTGCTCCGCATAGCAGCCAATGGCTGGACGAGGTACTGTGGGACGCGCAGGGCCTGGTTCCGGCGATCGCGCAGGATGCGGCGACCGGCGAGGTGCTGATGTTCGCCTGGATGAATCGCCAGGCGCTGGCCTTGACCGCAGAAACCGGCCACGCTGTGTATTGGTCGCGTTCGCGTGGGCGCCTGTGGCACAAGGGCGAGGAGTCCGGCCATACGCAGCAGGTGCTGGAGCTGCGCGTCGATTGCGACAAGGATGTGGTGTTGATGAAGATCGAACAGAGCGGCGGCATCGCCTGTCACACCGGCCGCCGCAGCTGTTTTTTCAACCGGCTTGAAACCTCGGGCTGGCAGGATGTAGAGCCCGTCCTCAAGGACCCGAAGGAGATATACAAGTAGTTCGCCGTCGGGCCGTCCCAAGGCGAATCGAGCCATACATGGAGCGGGCGTAGCCCGCGAACAATCGCCACCCCCTTCATTGGGAAGCGGGTGGGGGAAAGGAAGTAAAAATGATCAATCTCGAAGTCATGCATCGCGTTCAGGCGACGCTGCTCGAACGCAAGGGGGCGACGCCCGATTCCTCCTATGTCGCCAGCCTGTACGCCAAGGGCACCGACGCGATCTGCAAGAAAGTGGCCGAGGAGGCCGCCGAAACCATCATGGCGGCCAAGGATGGCGACCGCCTGCATCTGGTGCGGGAAGTGACCGACCTGTGGTTCCACAGCATGATCCTGCTGACCCAGTTCGGCATCGGTGTCGACGACGTGATGGTCGAATTCCGCCGCCGCGAAGGCATCTCCGGCATTGACGAGAAGAACAGCCGGAGCCCTGAAGCATGAGCGACTGCATTTTCTGCAGGATTGCGCGCGGCGAGATTCCTGCAAAAAAGATCTACGAAGACGAGGAAATTTTCGCCTTCCACGACATCAATCCGATTGCACCCGTGCATTTCATGATCGTGCCCAAACTGCATATCGCCTCGCTGATGGAGGTCGACATGAGTCACCAGATGGTGCTCGGCCGCATTCTGGCCAAGGCAAACGAGCTGGCCAGGGGCCAGGGGCTCACCGAGGGCTTCCGCACCATCATCAACACCGGGCGCATCGGACATCAGGAGGTGTATCATCTCCACGTTCATATTCTGGGCGGCCCCGAGCCCCTGGGATCCATGCTTAAGCGTAAGGCGCCTTGAGAATTCACTGAGCGCGAGGAGAAAACATAATGGGTTCTTTTAGTATCTGGCACTGGCTGATCGTTCTGGTAATCGTCATGCTGGTGTTCGGCACCAAGAAGCTGCGCAACATGGGGTCGGACCTCGGCGGCGCGGTAAAGGGTTTCAAGGACGGCATGAAAGAAGCCACGGCCGATAAATCCGCCGACAAGCCGGCCGAACCTCAGCAGGTCAGCGGCCAGACGATCGACGTCGAGTCGCGGCGGGAGCAGACCAAATCCTGATTCAGGACGCTTGCGTTCTGCCGACTTCTGCCCCCGGCAGCTAGTCGGCGGCGCCCCTCTCCGCTCCGTTCAGTCAATTTAAAGTTCCCAGCGCAGCCATGTTCGACGTCGGTCTTACCGAGTTGATGGTCATTGCCGTGGTGGCGCTGGTCGTCATCGGCCCGGAGCGCCTGCCCAAGGTTGCGCGCACGGCCGGACTTCTCCTTGGCCGATTGCAGCGTTATGTCAGCGATGTGAAGGCCGACATCAATCGTGAAATGCAGCTCGATGAACTGAAGAAGATGCAGCAGCAGATGACCGATCAGGTGAAAGGCCTCGAGGCATCGGTGACTCACGAAATGCGCGAAGTCGAATCCTCGGTCAATAAGGCGATCGAGCCCCCGGCCGCGGATGCCGCCGTTCCGTCAGCGCCAACTCTTGAGGCGGCGGTCGAGTCCGGGGTAGCGCCAGCCGCCGAACCTGCGCCAGCAGTCATCGCCGAAACAACAAAATCCTGATGGCCGAAGAACAGGAGACATTTTTCTCTCACCTGGTCGAGTTGCGCGACCGTCTGATCCGCATCGTCATCGCGGTCGGCGTGGTTTTCGTGCCCCTGGCCTTCTTTGCCCGCGAACTGTACTCGGTGCTTGCCGCGCCTCTGCTGGCAACCTTGCCCGCCGGTGGTCAGATGATCGCCACCGATGTGGTCGGCGTTTTTCTGGTGCCGATGAAGGTTGCGTTGGCTGTGGCTTTCCTGGTGGTTCTGCCCTACGTGCTGTATCAGATCTGGGCCTTTGTCGCGCCTGGCCTTTACGCCCACGAGAAGAAGCTGGCGATGCCCCTTTTGGCGGCCTCGGTGATATTGTTTTTCATCGGCATGGCCTTCGCGTACTTCGCCTTTTTCCCGATGGTGTTCGGCTTCATGGCGCAGTTCGCGCCGGAAGGCGTGGCCTGGATGACCGACATCGAGAAGTATTTTTCCTTCGTCCTCACCATGTTCCTCGCCTTCGGCGTCACCTTCGAGGTGCCGGTGATCGTCATCGTGCTGGTCAAGATCGGCGTGGTCGATGTGGTCAAACTGCGCGAGTGGCGGCCCTACGTGATCGTCGGCGCCTTCATCGTCGGCGCGGTGTTCACGCCGCCCGACGTGATCTCGCAGTTCATGATGGCGGTTCCGCTATGGCTGCTCTATGAACTCGGCATCGTACTGGCGAATCTCATCGTACGTCCGGCCGCGGTCGTCGCAGACGAGTCGGATTATCGACCGCCTTCCGACATGGAAATGAACCAGGAGCTTGATCGCGCAGAGCAGCAGGCGCGCGACCAGCAGACCTGAGCGCTGACCCGTGGCGAGGCAGGCTCCCGCGCGGCTTTCCAGTGACGCCGAGGTTCGGGCGCTCGCCGCCTCATCCCTGGTCAAGCTGTTCGACAGCCTCTACGAAGGCGCCGTGGTCATCGATCAGGACGGCCGCATTACCTGGATCAACGACAAGTACAAGGCCTTGATCGGCTGGAACGGCAGCGAGCCGATCGAAGGCCGCGCCATCGAGGAAGTGCTGCCCAACAGCCGCTTGCGCCAGGTGATGGAGACCGGCCAGGCGGATCTGCTGGATGTCCTGACGCTCGGGCGGCGCCAGATGGTGGTGTCGCGCATTCCCCTGCACGGCGAGGCGGGCAATGTGATCGGCGCCCTGGGCGTGATTCTGTACGACCGGCTGCAGGCGCTGAGGCCGATCGTCTCGAAGTTCCAGCAGATGCAGACGGATCTCGCCACGGTGCGCAAGCAACTGGCGGACGGACGCCAGGCCAAGTACCGCTTCAGCCAGTTCATCGGCGCCAGCCGCCTCGCGGTGGACACCAAGGAACTGGCGCGACGCGCCGCAGAACGCGAAGGTGCGGTACTGCTGCTGGGCGAAACCGGCACCGGCAAGGAACTGCTGGCCCACGCTATCCATGCCGCGAGCCGGCGCGCCGACGGACCGCTGGTCAGCCTCAATGCGGCCGCGATTCCCGAAGCCTTGCTGGAAGCCGAACTGTTCGGCGTCGAGCCGGGCGCGTATACCGGAGCGGGGGCCAAGTCGCGCAGCGGCAAGTTCCAGCTGGCCGACGGCGGCACGCTGTTTCTCGACGAAGTCGGCGACATGCCGCTGGCCTTGCAGCCGAAGCTGTTGCGGGTCCTGCAGGAAGGCGAAGTCGAGCCCCTGGGCGGCAATCAGCTGCGCACCGTGAATGTCCGCGTGATCGCTGCCACCAGCCGCGATCTCAAGGCCATGGTGGACACAGGAAGTTTTCGCGCCGACCTGTACTACCGGCTGAACGTCCTGCCGATACGCCTGCCGCCCCTGCGGGAACGGCGCGAAGACACTTCGATGCTGTGCGAAACGCTGCTGGAGCAGATTGCCGAGCAGGGCGGCGAAGCCTCCTGCACGCTGGCCGCCGATGGCCTGGCGCGGCTGATAGCCTACGATTGGCCGGGCAACGTCCGCGAACTGCGCAACGTGCTCGAGCAGGCGATGGCGCAGTCCGACAGTCGCCGTCTCACCAGCGTCGACTTTCCGATGCTGCCGGATATTCAGCCGATGGTTGCGCTCGATCCGGCCGGGACTGTGGCGAATTCACCGGAGCCACGCGTGCGCCCTCTGCGCGAGGCGGTCGCCATGGCCGAGCGCCAGGAAATCATGCGGGCGCTGGAAGCCACGGGCGGGGTCAAGCTGCATGCGGCGAAGCTGCTGGGTATCAGCCGCGCCCAGCTTTACGAGAAACTTGCCATCCTTGGCATCCTGTCCCAAGAAACCGACACTTGAGTGTATGTCCTGTTTCCCGGACACTTTTTAAAAGCAAATAAATTCAATATTTTAAGTTAATAAATTGATTTTCGTGTCCGGGTATCAGGACATTATATTCAGAATCAAGCTGCCCGGATATCGGTCATATATATGACTTGCCAGTGTTTCAGGGCGCTGGCACATCTCCTGCATAAGCTAAAGCCGAACCCGTTCGTGCGGGCATCATTTCATCCAAGGAGGACCAGACATGAAATTGAAGACATTGGCTTTTGCATCCCTGGCGACCCTGGCGGTCGCCCTGACCGCCCCGGTCAGCGCCCAGGAACTCAAGATCGCCCTGATCGCCGGCAAGACCGGCGCCCTCGAAGCCTATGCCAAGGAAACC
The DNA here is from genome assembly GCA_030696505.1 of Sulfuritalea sp. Classification (GTDB taxonomy): domain Bacteria; phylum Pseudomonadota; class Gammaproteobacteria; order Burkholderiales; family Rhodocyclaceae; genus Sulfuritalea. The sequence continues at coordinate 5,005 of JAUYSD010000276.1, forward strand.
GAAGCGGGTTTCATGATGGGCCTCGAATACCTGACCAAGGGCACAATGACGCTCAACGGGCGCAAGATCAAGGTCATAGTCAAGGACGACCAGAGCAAGCCGGATCTGGCCAAGACTGCCCTGGCCGAGGCATATGGCGATGACAAGGTCGACATCGCGGTCGGCACCACCTCTTCGGGTGCGGCGCTGGCGATGCTGCCGGTGGCCGAGGAGTACAAGAAGGTCCTGATCGTCGAACCGGCCGTGGCCGACGCGATCACCGGCGAGAAATGGAATCGCTATATTTTCCGTACCGGCCGCAATTCCACCCAGGACGGTCTGGCTGCTGCGGCGACCCTGATGGGCGACGTCAATGTCGCTTTCCTGGCGCAGGACTACGCCTTCGGCCGCGACGGCATCAAGGCCTTCAAGGAATCGCTGGCGGCGGTGAAGAGCAAGGCCAAGGTGGTGCATGAGGAATACGCGCCGCAGAACGCGACGGATTTCACCGCCTCGGCGCAACGTATTTTCGATGCGCTGAAGGACAAGCCGGGCCGCAAGATTCTTTCCATTTACTGGGCCGGCCCCAATCCGCTGACCAAGATTGCCGACATGAAGCCCGAGCGCTACGGCATCGAACTCTCCGCCGGCGGCAACATCCTGCCGGTCATGAAGGGCTGGAAGAACCTGGCCGGCATGGAAGGCAGCATCTACTACTACTACGCTTTCCCGAAGAACGCGATGAACGACTGGCTGGTCGCCGAGAACCAGAAGCGCTTCAAGCAGCCGCCGGATTTCTTCACGGCCGGCGGTTTCGCCGCGGCCAGTGCGGTGGTGGCGGCATTGACCAAGGCCGGCTCGAGCGACACCGAGAAGCTGATCGCGACCATGGAGGGCCTGTCCTTCGATACACCCAAGGGCAAGATGACTTTCCGCAAGGAAGACCATCAGGCGATGCAGCCGATGTTCCACTTCCGCATCAAGAAGGCCCAAGCCAACGAGTGGGACCTGCTGGAACTGGTGCGCGAGTTCCCGGCATCCGAACTGCCGGTTCCGGTCAAGAACAAGCGCTAAAGAACCAGTATCGGGGCGGGCCTGGCCCGCTGCCGTGCGCCGGGTCGGAGTGGACATGCTCCGGTCCGCGTCCGCGGCTTGCCGTGATCGCCCTGGTGAATTGACTTCCATGAACAACGAACACCCCGTCCTGTCGACGCACGGCCTCAGCATCCGCTTCGGCGGCCATGTTGCGGTCAACAATGTGAGCTGCGAATTCCGGCCGGGAACCCTGACCGCGATCGTCGGACCCAACGGCGCCGGCAAGACGACCTATTTCAACCTGATGTCGGGGCAGTTGCCGCCGACCTCGGGCACGGTGCGCCTGTATGGAGAAGACATCACGCATCTGGGCGCGCCGCAGCGGACCAAGCGCGGCATCGGCCGCGCCTTCCAGCTGACCAACCTGTTTCCCAACCTGACCGTGCTGGAAAACGTGCGCCTGGCGGTGCAAGGCCGCGCCGGGTTGGGTCTGAACATGATCTCGAGGTGGACCAGTCATGTCGAACTGGTAGAGAAGGCCGAGCATTTCCTGCATGTCACGGCGCTGACCGAGCGCTGCCATGAACTCGCTTCCGCCCTGTCCCACGGCGACAAGCGCAAGCTCGAAATCGCGATCCTGCTGGCGCTCGAACCCGACATCTTCATGTTCGACGAACCCACGGCCGGCATGAGCGTGGACGAAGTGCCCGTGGTGCTCGACCTGATCCATCACATCAAGGCCCAGGGCGACAAGACCATCCTGCTGGTGGAGCACAAGATGGACGTGGTGCGCTCGCTGGCCGACCGCATCATCGTGCTGCACAACGGTTACCTGGTGGCCGATGGCGATCCGGCCGAAGTCATGGCTTCGCCGATCGTGCAGGAGGCCTATCTCGGAACCGGGATGGCGGATCATGTTTAGACCTTTCCCCCACCCCCAGCCCCACTGCCGGCTTTGCACAGTCGGCCGGCTACGGCGGCGTGGAGCAGTGCTCCGCGAAACCCCGCCTGCGCCCCAAGGAAAGGGGCGATCACGGTTCAGCGGCAGTCTTTGTAACACTGCGGCTTTCAATTATTTGACTTCATGGCGCCTTCGGGCGGCCGGGCGGCGCCATGTCTGAACCTCTGCTAGAACTCGCCGGAGTGCATACTCACATCGACCAGTACCACATCCTGCAGGGTGTCGATCTGGCGGTGCCCAAGGGCGGCATC
>JAUYSD010000295.1 GCA_030696505.1 Sulfuritalea sp.
CGCGCAAGGCCAACCACGACCTGTTCCACGAGTTCCAGTGGATGGTCGACGAGCTGCACGGCGGCGGCGACGCCACGGTGCCGCGCGGCCTCGATCAGGCCATTCAGGAAGGCTATCGCCTCGGTGTCAGGATTTAGGCGGATAGCGATCAGCAAGGGAGGAGTGGCATGACTTACAGCGCCCATGTCGATACCTTTACCCGCGACAACCTGCCGCCGGCGGAGCAGCAACCGGAGTTTCTGTTCGACTTGCCGGAGCTGCAGTTTCCGGAGCGGCTGAATTGTGCCGATCCGCTGCTCGACGACCACGTCGCGCAGGGGCGCGGCGACCGTGTCTGCATCCAGGCCCCCGGTCTGCGCTGGACCTACGCCGACCTGCAGGCGCAGGCCAACCGCATCGCCAACGTGCTGGTGAAGGATCTCGGCGTGGTGCCGGGCAACCGCGTGCTGCTGCGCGCGCCCAACAACCCGATGATGGCCGCCTGCTGGTTCGCGGTGATGAAGGCCGGTGCCGTCGCGGTCGCCACCATGCCGCTGTTGCGCGCCAAGGAACTCAAGCATGTCATTGCCAAGGCCAGGGTCACGCACGCGCTGTGCGACCTGCGTCTGGCCGAGGAACTCAAGCTGGCTGCCGCCGAGTCGCCCGATCTGAAGCACATCCGCTGGTTCAACGACGCCTCGGCGGACGGTCTCGAAGCGGCGATGGCGAAGCATTCCGCCGTATTCCGCAATGTCGATACGGCACGTGACGACACCTGCATTCTGGCCTTCACTTCGGGTACCACCGGTCAGCCCAAGGCCACCATGCACTTCCATCGCGACGTCATGGCCTCCTGCGTTTGCTGGCCGCCGCATGTGCTGCGGCCGACGGCAGACGACGTGTTCATGGGTACGCCGCCGCTGGCTTTCACTTTCGGCCTTGGCGGCCTGCTGCTGTTTCCGCTCTCCATCGGCGCCTCGACGGTATTGCTGGAGCAGGGCGGACCGCAGGATCTGGTCGACGCGGTGCTCAAATACAAGGCGACCATCCTGTTCACCGCGCCGACCTCCTACCGCGCCATCGCCGCGATTGCCGGGCCGCTGCGCGGCAGCACGCTGAAGAAGTGCGTCTCGGCCGGCGAAGCATTGCCCGCGGCGACACGAGCGCTATGGAAGGAGGCGACCGGCATCGAGATGATCGACGGCATCGGCGCCACGGAACTGATGCACATCTTCATTTCCGCCGACGAGAAAGAGGCGCGCCCCGGCGCCACCGGCAAGGCGGTGCCCGGCTACGTCGCCTGCGTCATGGACGACGAGGGCAGGCCGGCGCCCCTCGGCCAGGTCGGCAAGCTTGCAGTCAAAGGCCCGACGGGCTGTCGCTATCTGGCCGACGAGCGCCAGGCCCGATACGTGATCGACGGCTGGAACTACACCGGCGATGCCTATTCACGCGATGGCGACGGGTATTTTCACTACCACTCGCGCACCGATGACATGATCATCTCGGCGGGCTACAACATCGCCGGCCCGGAAGTCGAGGATGCGCTGCTGCGCCATCCCAAGGTGGCCGAATGCGGCGTGATCGGCATCGTCGACGCGGAGCGCGGTCAGATCGTCAAGGCCATCGTGGTGCTGCGTCCCGGCGCCGATCCGACGCCCGAAACCGCGAAGGAGTTGCAGGACTTCGTCAAGCAGACCATCGCACCCTACAAGTATCCGCGCAGCGTCGAATTCGCCGCTGCCCTGCCACGTACCGAGACAGGCAAGCTGCAACGCTTCCGCCTGCGCCAAACCAATCAAGGAGAGAATCGATGAAGAAGCTGCTGCCACCGGGCTGGATGGATGCAAAAGGTTACAGCCATGGCGTGGTCGCCCCGCGCGGGCAGATGGTGTTTGTCGCCGGACAGGTCGGCTGGGACGGGCAGTGCCAGTTTCATTGCGACGATCTGGTGGGGCAGGCGGCGCAGGCCCTGAAGAACATCGTGGCGATCCTGGCCGAGGCCGGTGCGCGTCCGGAGCATATCGTGCGCATGACCTGGTACCTGGGCGACAAGGACGAGTACGACGTGTCGCAAAAGGCACTGGGCAAGGTTTTCCGCGAAATCATCGGCACCTATGGCGCGGCGATGACCGCGGTGCAGGTCGCCGGTTTCGTCGAGAAGGGCGCCAAGGTCGAAATCGAGGCAACGGCCGTCATTCCGGACGCATGAATGGACCATGAGCGATGGTTGCGTCTGCTGGCGCGGATGCCCGAAGTCGCGGAAGCCGCAGGGCCGCCGCTCGCGGTCGCCTTCATCGGCGGCGATGACCATGCCGCGAAGCATGGGTGGGCTTGGCTCTGGTGGCCCGGCAGCCGCGCGCGCGTCACGGAGCCGGTCGCCTTCGATGGCCGCTATCCCGCCGACTGGGGCCTGTTGCTGGTGATGAACGACACGGCTATCGAGAAAGTTGGCGCTGACGGTACGGCGATCATGTCCCGCCTGGTGCGGCGCCTCGACATCAAGCCTTTCGTCCTGCGCCCGCGCGACGAGCTCGATGCCTCGGGCGTGCTCGATTTCATCGAATCACTTGAACTGGCGACGCCCAAACACTGATGAATACCGCTACTGATCCAATGCTCGGCGAAATGTTCGGCGACATGAGCCTGTGGCAGTCGATGCTCGATCGCCAGCGCGAACTGTTCGTCGAGATGGAGGCCGGTTCGCGGCTCGGCTTCGTTTCGCGCGAGGCGTCCGGCATCCTGCCCGGCAAACGCAGCGAAGGCGTGCGGGTGGTGAACGAGGTGCCCATGATGGCATGGGAAATCGAGAACGGCGGCATGGCGGCACGCTTGGAACGTTTCGCCGGGATCTCCTCGACCCGGGTAGACGTTCTGCTGGTGGCTGACCAGGAAGCGATGGACACGATGCTGGCCGAACTGGGCGGCGACATGCTGAAGACCATCAAGCGCCTGATCCGGCGCGGCAACATCATGTTCTTCCTGTTCAAGAACAAGGCCCAGTTGCAGGATGCCGGCTACGAAGATTTCCTCGAATCCCTCGGGCTGGCCTTTCTCGGCGCCTGCCGATGATTTTCATCAATCCGCGCGGCGCACCGGAACTGGCCTGCGACCATTGCGGCTGCCGCTGGGTGGATAGAACCAACGGCAACCACTGCTACGAATGCGGCGAGGAAATCAGCGACGCAGCCATCGCCGAATTCCAGAAGGCAGCGGCCGAGTTCGCGGCGAAGCCCCTGCCGCCAAGGGACGATCCGAAGTAGCCTGCTGTCTTGATCGGTTCGGCTTGTCGGGGCCAGGGGGAAATCCTCAAGGGCGATGGCAACGGATTGCAGCAGGCGACGCACGGCGAATCTCGTTCGCTTGTATTCGGAACTGGAAAGCGGCTTCTCGGCCGTTCCGGTCATTGGACGCATGCTGAACGATTCAGCCAATCTGTTGCATCCACCGGTTGAATCCAAGCACGTATTGCCGCCATTCGTCAATGCCCCAGCAAAGAATCCGGCGTGATGAATCCGATGATCGGGACCAATAAAGTCTGTCGGAAAGTGCCCTTTTAACTTATTAATTTTGTTGGCACTAGAAATTAGAAAGCTTCACAAAGTCCGTGGGGCTATCGACAATTCGCAGTTGCCATCTATTGCGCGGGAATATGGTCTGTCGGAGCCGGTGAACACGTGGTTTTCGGCCTCACCGAATCCGCTTTATTATTACTGTGTATTGACCAGCTTGCGTGACCCGCGCTGATCAGACCAGACTTCGCTAGCCATGCCCCCTGTCTGACTGCGCTTCTGCGCGCACCTGACGCTGATCAATTCAAATCGCACAAATTGGTCAATTCGGTTCGCGCAAACAACACAGACTTTGCTTGTTCACCGGTACCACTGTTTATTGGGGGGCTCAGCGTCGACCAGTTCGAGCAGGGTGCCGGCAAGCGCTGAAACTGCGGCCGCTCAGCCCAGCAGTTCGCTTCGATTGCGGAAATAGTCGAGCGCCTCGGGATTGGCCAGGGCCTCGACGTTCTTCACGGCCGCGCCATGCACTGCGTTGCGCACCGCCAGCTCGACGATCTTGCCGCTCTTGGTGCGCGGAATGTCGGCGACCTGCAGGATCTTGGCCGGCACGTGGCGCGGCGTGGTGTTGTCCCGAATCACCTGCTTGATGCGCGCGGCCAGTTCATCGTCCAGCGCCAGGTCCTCGCGCAGCTTGACGAAGAGCACCACGCGCACGTCGCCGCTGTCGCCCGGCGGCCAGTCCTGGCCAATCACCAGCGATTCGACGACCTCGACCAGCTTTTCCACCTGGCGGTAGATTTCCGCCGTGCCAATGCGCACGCCGCCGGGATTGAGCGTGGCGTCCGAACGACCGTAGATGACGAAGCCGTCGTGCTGGGTGCGCTCGGCGAAGTCGCCGTGGCACCAGACACGCATTGGCAAATTCGGGAAGCGCTCGAAATAGGCGGCGCGGTACTTCGCGTCGCCTGGATCGTTCCAGAAACCGATCGGCATCACCGGGAAGGAGCGCGTGCACACCAGTTCGCCCTTTTCGCCGCGCAGCGGCCGGCCATCATCGTCGAACACATCGACCGCCATGCCGAGGCCCGCGCACTGGATCTCGCCACGATACACGGGCCCGTTGGGATTGCCGAGGACAAAGCAGGAAATGATGTCGGTGCCGCCGGAAATCGAGGCCAGCTGCAGCTCCGGCTTGATGTTGGCATAGACGTAGTCGAAGCCTTCCGCCACCAGCGGGCTGCCGGTGGAGAACATCGCGCGCAGCTGATCGAGCTTGTGCGTTCGGCGCGGCTTGAGGTCGATCTTGGCGATGGCGTCGATGAACTTGGCCGAGGTGCCGAAATGCGTCATGCGCTCGGCGTCAGCGTAGTCGAACAGGATGCTGCCGCGACCGACGAAGGGCGAGCCGTCATAGAGCAGCAACGTCGCGCCCGAGGCGAGGCCCGAGACCAGCCAGTTCCACATCATCCAGCCGCAGGTGGTGAAGTAGAACAGGCGGTCGCCGGGCTTGACGTCGGCCTGCAGTTGGTGCTCCTTGAGGTGCTGCAGCAGCGCGCCGCCGGCGCAATGCACGATGCATTTGGGGACGCCGGTGGTGCCCGAGGAATACATGATGTAGAGCGGATGGTCGAAGGGCAGCCGCTCGAAGCGGATTTCCTGCTCAGCCGCGAATGGGGCAAGGAAATCGGTCAGCGACACGCCGTGCTTCACCGCGGCGATATTCCCGCCACTGGCCGCATTTCCCGCATATGGAACGACGACGACGCGTTCCAGCGCTGGCAGACGCTCAGCGATTTCGGCCACCTTGCCCAGGCAGTCGATGAGCTTGCCGTTGTACCAATAGCCGTCGCAGGCGAAAAGCACCTTGGGCTCGATCTGGCCGAAACGGTCGAGCACGCCCTGCACGCCGAAATCCGGGGAAGCCGAGGAAAAGATCGCGCCGATCGAGGCCACCGCCAGCATCACCACCACGGTGGCCGGCAGGTTGGGCAGGTAGGCGGCGACCCGATCACCCTTGCTCACGCCCATGGCCCGCAGCGCCGCCGCCGTCTGCGCCACGGCACGATAAAGTTCGGCGTGGCTGGCGCGGCCCTTGACCTTGTCCTCGCCCCAGAACACCAGCGCGTCCGCTGCGTCGCGGCGACGCAGCAGGTTCTCCGCGAAATTCAGCCGCGCTTCGGGGAACCACTGCGCGCCAGGCATCTTCTCGCGATCGACGACGACCGTGGCGCCCCTCTCGCCGATTACCTCGCCGAATTCCCAGACCGAGACCCAGAATTCCTCGGGATGCTCGATCGACCAGGCGTGCAGAGTTTGATAGTTGGCGCTGGCGAGACGGCGCTTCCAGCGCCGCCCGGCTGCCGTCATGAAGGCCGTGAGCCGCGTACCGGCGATGCGCTCGGCCGAGGGCTGCCAGATTGGCGTGCTCTGTGTAGTCATGTGAGTCCCTTGTTCGGAGTTTTTACAGACAGCTCGCGCGCAGCGAATCGGGCAGCGGAATCGATTTCCCCGTCTGCGGATTGATCCACACCAGCTTGGCCGCGCCTTCGGCATACAACCGGTCTTCACCGACCAGGCGCAGTTCGTAATAAGTGGGCACGCTGCTGCGCCCCGGGGTGCCGCAGAACATGCGGCAGTCGACGCTGCCCGGATAGGTGAAGGGAATCTGGAAGGTGCAACTGGCGTTGACGATCACCGGACCCTCGGTCTGCGTTACGCCGGTGCCGAAACCGAAGCTCTCCAGCCATTCGATGCGCGTCTGTTCCATGTAGCGAAAATAGACCGTGTTATTGACGTGCCCCATGGCGTCCTGATCGCCCCAGCGGATAGGCATTTGGTTGCTGTAGACAGGCTTGCGATGGTGTTCCATGAGGGTGAAGTCTGAGGTGCTATAGAAGACTTCAAGATTATAATCTTGCGATCAAACTAATCGATCGGGGTCAGCATGCAGCGCGAAGCCATGGAATTCGACGTCGTGATCGTGGGCGGAGGTCCGGCCGGACTTGCCGCCGCGATCCGCCTCAAGCAGATCAATGCCGAGATCAACGTCTGCCTGATCGAGAAGGGCTCGGAGATCGGCGCCCACATTCTCTCCGGCGCGGTCATGGATCCGCGTGCGCTGACCGAGCTGATCCCCGACTGGCAGGCGCAGGACGCACCGATGGACACCGCGGTGACCCGCGACCGTTTCGCCTTCCTGACCCGGCACGGCTTTGTCGACCTGCCCACCCTGCTGCTGCCGGGCTGCTTCCAAAACCACGGCAACTATGTCATCAGCCTCGGCCAGATGTGCCGCTGGCTGGGCGCGCAGGCCGAGGCGCTCGGTGTCGAGATCTATCCCGGCTTCGCCGGCGCCGAGGTGCTCTACGACGAGAGCGGCGCGGTGCGCGGCGTCGCCACCGGCGACATGGGACTCACGCGCGACGGCCAGCCCGGCCCGAATCATCAGCCGGGCATGGAACTTCTGGCCAAGTACACGCTGTTCGCCGAAGGCTGCCGCGGCCACCTGGGCAAGCAGATCGAGGAGAAGTTCAAGCTGCGCGCCGACTCCGATCCGCAGACCTACGCCATCGGCATCAAGGAGCTGTGGGAGGTCGACCCCGAGCAGTTCGAGAAGGGCCTGGTGATGCACACCTTCGGCTGGCCGATGAAATCCGACACCTATGGC
>JAUYSD010000314.1 GCA_030696505.1 Sulfuritalea sp.
GGAAGGCATACCGCTGCACATCATCGACACGGCGGGGCTGCGCGACACCGACGACCCGGTGGAGCGGATCGGCATCGAGCGTGCCTGGCGCGAAATCGAGCGGGCCGACGTGGTGCTGCAGTTGCTGGATGCGCGGGTGGGCGAAACGCCGGCCGATCACGCCATCGCGGTACGCCTGCCGCCCGGCATCGAGCGTATCGTGGTGGAGAACAAGTGCGATCTGGCGGGTGAGGCGGCGCAGCGCTTTGCCGAGGGCGGTCGCGTGCATCTGCGCCTGTCGGCCAAGACCGGCGCGGGCATCGATCTGTTGCATGACGAGTTGTTGCGCGTGGCCGGCTGGAGCGGGCACGGCGAGGACGTGGTACTGGCGCGTGAGCGGCACCTCGAAGCGCTTGGCATTGCGGCCGAAAAGTTGGCGCTGGCGACACGGCAACTGGATCGGATCGAGCTGTGCGCCGAAGAGCTGCGCCTGGCGCAGGAAGCCCTGTCGCGCATCACCGGGGAATTTACCGCCGATGATTTGCTGGGAGAGATCTTCTCCCGCTTCTGCATAGGCAAATAGACCGGTCGGCATGGCTGAAGTCGACCTGATTCTGTTGCTGGCGGCCGCCCTGTTCGCCGGTTTTGTCGACGCGGTGGCGGGCGGCGGTGGTTTGATACAGGTGCCGACCTTGCTCATGGCCCTGCCCGCCGAGTCGCCGGCGACGGTGTTCGGCACCAACAAGCTGGCGAGCATTTTCGGCACCGGCAACGCTGCGCTGCGTTACGCCCGGCGCATCGCCCTGCCGTGGGGTGTCGCCTTGCCGGCGGCGCTCGCGGCTTTCGCCTTTTCCTTTGCCGGGGCCGCCGCCGTGGCCTGGCTGCCGAAGGAAGTGGTGCGCCCGCTGGTGCTGGGCCTGTTGGTGCTGGTCATGGTCTACACCGCGGCCAGGCCGAATTTCGGCGTGGTATCCGGCGCGCGCCTGGCGCCCGGGCGGGAACGGCGTTTGGCCCTGCTGGCAGGCGCCGTATTGGGCTTCTACGATGGCTTCTTCGGCCCCGGCGCGGGCAGCTTCATGATTTTCGCTTTCGTGCGTTTCTTCAGGCTGGATTTCCTGCATGCGTCGAGCGCTGCCAAAGTGGTCAATTTTTCGACCAATGCGGCGGCGCTGGCCTACTTTATACCCAGCGGGCATGTTCTGTGGGTCACCGGCCTTGCGATGGCGGTGTTCAACATCGCCGGCGCATTGCTCGGGTCGCGTCTGGCGCTGCGCCACGGCAGCAGTTTCGTGCGTTGGGTGTTTATCGCGGTGGCGTCGATATTGATTGCTCGCCTCGGCTATGACACATTTGCCTGACAGCGTGGCGCGGCAGTAGATTCGGGTCTTGTGGCAAAAGCGCATAAGCCCGTAATATTCGGCACTTTGTTTCTGGTTTGTCTATACTGACAAGTATTACAGTTCATATAGCCGGCTTTGGTTGGCGCCCCATGCGTTTGCAGGGGATAAATGGGGAGGAGCCCTTGCATGAAACTTAGTAAAACAGCCGTTGCCATGACGGTAACCTGCGCGGCATTTGCGGCCTATGCCGACATTACGGTTGGTGTCACGCTTTCGGCAACCGGTCCGGCCGCTTCGCTGGGCATTCCGGAGAAGAACACCATAGCCTTGTTGCCCACCAGCATGGGTGGCCAAAAGGTCAATTACATCGTGCTCGACGACGCCTCCGATACCACGACGGCGGTCAAGAACGTGCGCAAGCTGATAACGGAAAACCGGGTCGATGTGATCATCGGGTCGACGATTACGCCCAATTCTCTGGCCATGATCGACATCGTGGCCGAGGCGGAAACGCCGACCATATCCATGGCGGCTTCGGCGCGGATCGTCGATCCGGCCAATCCCAAGACCAAATGGGTGTTCAAGACACCGCAGAACGACCAACAGATGGCCACCGCGGTCGCGGCTCACATGGCGGGCCAGGGCGTGAAAACCGTGGCCTTCATAGGCTTCAACGACGCCTACGGAGAAGGCTGGTACCAGGAGTTCATCAAGTACGCCGACACCTACAAGCTCAAGGTCGTGGCCAACGAGCGTTACAGCCGCACCGATACTTCGGTGACCGGCCAGGTGCTGAAGATCATGGCGGCCAAGCCGGACGCGGTGCTGGTCGCGGGTTCGGGTACTCCCGCCGCCTTGCCGCAGGTGACGCTCAAGGAGCGGGGCTATGCCGGCAAGTACTACCAGACACATGGCATCGCCAACAATGACTTCCTGCGCGTCGGCGGCAAGCATGTCGAAGGTACTTTTCTGCCGGCCGGGCCGATGTTGGTCGCTGCGCAACTGCCGGACAGCAATCCGATCAAGAAGTCGTCGCTGACCTATATCGCCAAGTACGAGGCGGCCCACGGCAAGGGCAGCATCTCGACCTTTGGCGGCCACGCCTGGGATGCCGGTGCGCTGTTGCAGAATGCGGTGCCGACCGCCCTCAAGAAGGCCAAGCCGGGCACCAGGGAGTTCCGTGCCGCCTTGCGCGATGCGCTGGAAGCGACCAAGGAACTGGTTGGTGTGCATGGCGTATTCAACATGTCGCCCAGCGACCATCTCGGCTTCGACCAGCGTGCCCGTGTCATGGTGCGGATCGACAAGGGAGCCTGGAAGCTCGACAAGTGACCGGCCCCTTGGCAGCCGAAGAAGGTTAGAACGGCGGGCAGGGCAATGTATCCTGCTCCGGTCGCTCCCCGGGGGGAGTGGGTTCAAGACGGGACTGCCGCGGCGGACCCGGACGCCTGGGGTGGCCCCGGGGGCAAGCAAGCACGGGGCCGCCGAACTTACAGAGAACGGACGAATGGATCTGCAAATTGCGCTCCTGCTTGGGCAGGACGGGATTACCAACGGCGCCATCTATGCGCTGTTGTCATTGGCACTGGTGCTGGTTTTCGCAGTTACCCGGGTAATTTTCATTCCGCAGGGTGAGTTTGTCGCTTTTGGCGCCCTGACGCTGGCCAGCTTTCAGGCGGGCAAGACGCCGGGCACACTTTGGCTGCTGATCGGCGCCGGTGTGGTGGTGGCTCTGATTGACCTCACCCTTGCGGTGCGTGCCGGCACAGCCCGCAAAATTCCCCGCATCGTCGGCTGGAATCTGCTGTATCCGGCGGCGGCGGCGGCGGCGGTGTTCCTCTTGAAACCAAGCGAGTTTCCGCTGCTGCTGCAAATCGTTCTGGCCTTGGCACTGGTGGTGCCGCTGGGACCTATGATCTATCGCCTCGCGTTTCAGCCGGTGGCGGAAGCCAGCGTGTTGGTCTTGCTGATCGTTTCGGTGGCCGTGCACTTGGCCTTGGTCGGGTTGGGTCTGCTGTTCTTCGGCGCCGAGGGCTCGCGAACGCCGGCATTTTCCGAGGCCAGCTTCGACTTGGGGCAGGTCAGGGTGACCGGCCAGACGCTCTGGGTGATGGGTGCCAGTCTGCTGCTGATCGTGGTGCTGGCCTTGTTTTTCGAGCGCACGATCTATGGCAAGGCATTACGCGCCACCGCGATGAATCGTACCGGGGCGCGCCTGATGGGCATTTCCACGGTGATGGCAGGCAAGCTGTCGTTTCTGCTGGCGGCCCTGATCGGGGCATTTTCCGGCATCCTGATCGCGCCGATCACCACGGTCTATTACGATACGGGCTTCCTGATCGGCTTGAAGGGCTTCGTCGGTGCCATTGTCGGCGGCCTCGCGAGTTATCCGATCGCCGCGGCAGGGGCCGTGCTGGTCGGGCTGCTGGAGGCTTTCTCATCGTTCTGGGCCTCCGCCTTCAAGGAAGTGATCGTGTTCACCCTGATCATACCGGTGCTGGTCTGGCGCTCCTTGACCACGCGTCATGTCGAGGAGGACGAGTGATGGCGGCGCGTCTTCTGTTTGGCGGATTCCTTTGCCTGGTGCTGCTTGCTCCGCAAGTTGCATCCGAATTCCACGTCACGCTGCTGAATTACATCGGTCTTTACGCCATCGTTGCCCTCGGTCTGGTGCTGCTGACCGGAGTCGGCGGCCTGACCTCGTTCGGACAGGCCGCTTTCGTCGGTCTCGGCGCGTACACCACGGCCTACTTGTCCACTGCGGAGAATCTTCCACCCTGGCTCGCGGCGTTCGGTGGATCGCCCTGGATGGGCCTGCTGGCGGGTCTGCTGCTAACCGCGGCGGTGGCCTTTGTGCTGGGCTTATTGACCCTAAGACTATCGGGGCATTACCTGCCGCTGGGAACCATCGCCTGGGGTATCAGCCTGTATTTCCTGTTCGGCAATCTGGAGTTTCTTGGCGGCCATACAGGCATGTCGGGTATTCCAGCGTTGTCCGTGTTCGGCGTCGAACTGAGGGATGGTCGCATCTATTATTACGCGATCTGGGCGGTATTGCTGGTGGCGGTCTGGCTCACCCGGAATCTCCTGGATTCCCGCGAGGGCAGGGCCATCCGCGCCCTCAAGGGGGGGGTCGTGATGGCGGAGGCGATGGGGGTGGATACGGCCCGATCGAAAGTGGTGATCTTTCTGGTGGCAGCCCTGTTTGCGTCCATTTCAGGCTGGCTCTACGCCCACCTGCAGCGCTTCGTCAATCCAACGCCGTTTGGCCTGGCGATCGGCATCGAATACCTGTTCATGGCCGTGGTGGGAGGCGCCGCGCACGTCTGGGGTGCGCTGATCGGCGCCGGTTTGATCACCATACTCAAGCAGTGGCTGCAGGACTGGCTGCCGAAGTTGCTGGGCGCGTCGGGCAACTTCGAGGTGATTTTCTTCGGCGTCATGATGATCTTCGTCCTGCAGCGCGCGCGCGACGGCCTGTGGCCGATTCTGACCCGCCTCATGCCGCTGCGCCAGGTGCAGCGCGCCGTGCCGCAGGGAGCGGCGCTGCCGAAGAAGTCGATTCCGGCCGCGGGTCTGGTCTTGCTCGAGGCGAAGAATGTCGTCAAGCGCTTTGGCGGTTTGGTGGCCAACAACAACATGAATCTCACGGTCAAGGCGGGTGAAGTGATGGCCTTGATCGGCCCCAATGGCGCCGGAAAATCGACCATGTTCAACTGCATCTCGGGTGTCGATTCGGCCACCGAGGGCGAGGTGCTGTTTTGCGGCCAGGCGGTGACCGGGCTCAATTCGCGGCAGATTGCGCGTCTGGGGATGAGCCGCACCTTTCAGCACGTGCGACTGCTGCCGACCATGACGGTGCTGGAGAATGTGGCCATCGGCGGGCACTTGCGCGGCAGCAAGGGTGTGTTGCCGGCAATGCTGCATCTCGAGCGCGCCGAGGAAGCGCGCCTGCTGGCGGAAGCGGCGCGCCAAGTGGAGCGGGTGGGCCTCAAGGATTCGATGTTCGAGCTCGCGGGGAGTCTGGCGCTGGGTCAGCAGCGTACCCTGGAGATCGCGCGTGCGCTGTGCGCCGATCCCTGCTTGCTGTTGCTGGACGAACCGGCGGCGGGTTTGCGTTATATGGAAAAACAGGCCCTGGCCGATTTGCTTCGCAAATTGCGCGGCGAAGGCATGGGCATCCTGCTGGTGGAGCACGACATGGATTTTGTGATGGGCCTTGCCGATCGTGTGGTGGTGATGGAGTTCGGCGAAAAGATCGCGGAGGGCTTGCCCGATCAGGTGCAGCGCGACCCGGCGGTACTCGAGGCTTATCTCGGGGGAGTCGATTGATGAGCGCAGCCAGGACCATACTCGAAGTGGAAGACCTGTGCGTTGCCTACGGCAAGGTCGAGGCGCTGCATCACGCCAATATTAAGGTCGGGGAGGGGCAGATCGTGACCGTGATCGGTCCCAACGGTGCCGGCAAGACCACCATGCTGTCGTCGATCATGGGGGTGCTGCCCCACACCAAAGGCAAGATCCGGTTTCTCGGAGAGGAACTCGGTGACGCGGAAGTCGAGGACATGGTCGGGCTCGGCGTCAATCTGGTACCCGAGTCGCGCGCCCTGTTCGGCGAAATGAGCGTCGGCGACAACCTGTTGCTGGGCGCGTTCATGCGGCACCGCAAGGGTCACCGCGACCATGAGCAGACCATGGACGAGGTATTCCGCATCTTTCCGCGGCTTAAGGAGCGGAGGGAGCAACACGCCGGGACGCTGTCAGGCGGAGAACGGCAAATGCTGGCCGTGGGCCGTGCCCTGATGGCCAAGCCCAAGCTGCTGATGTTGGACGAGCCGAGTCTTGGTTTGGCGCCGCTGATCGTGCGCGAGATCTTCCGTGTCATCGCCGACCTCAAAAGCACGGGGGTTTCGATTCTTCTCGTGGAGCAGAACGCGCGCGCCGCGCTGCAGGTGGCGGACTACGCCTATGTGCTGGAGACGGGCGAAATCGCGCTGGAAGGTCCCAGCGCGAAGTTGATCGATGACCCGAAGGTGGTGGAGTCCTACCTGGGGCTCGGCGGCAAGCATTAGGTTCTTGTTTCACGTGAAACAAGTTTCAGTCGGTTTCACGTGAAACAACGCGACGGACTTGCATCGATTCGCGGTTCCGCCAGCTGAGATCGTTGCAGCGCTGTCGTCGCTGCCGACAACGCTGCGTTTTTGAGACGAGAGGCGTATGATTGCGCCTCTTTTCGGTCGCGGCATAAGTCCGGCCGTCCCTGCAACTCGAATTTCCTGGGGTCTCCTGGCGTGGATTTTCCGGCTTCTTTCGATGTGATTGTGATTGGCGGCGGACATGCGGGGACCGAGGCGGCGCTGGCTGCCGCGCGTTCCGGCGCGCGGACTCTGCTGCTCACGCACAACATCGAAACCCTGGGAGCGATGTCCTGCAATCCGTCGATCGGCGGCATAGGCAAGGGGCATCTGGTGAAGGAGGTCGATGCACTGGGGGGGGCGATGGCGTCGGCCACCGACGAGGCCGGCATCCAGTTCCGCATTCTGAATGCCTCCAAGGGGCCGGCGGTACGGGCCACCCGCGCCCAGGCCGATCGCCAGTTGTACAAACAGGCGATCCGCAGCCGTCTCGAAAACCAGCCGAATCTGACCCTGTTTCAGCAGGCCGCCGACGATCTGATCCTCGCCGGCGACCGCGTCACCGGCGTGGTGACGCAGTTGGGCATCCGTTTCGAGGCGCCAGCGGTAGTGCTGACGGCCGGCACCTTCCTCAATGGACTGGTGCATGTCGGGCTCGCCAATTACCGCGCCGGACGCTTCGGCGATCCGGCGGCGATCTCCCTGGCCCAACGCCTGAAGGAAATCCAGCTTCCCGTCGGTCGCCTGAAGACCGGCACGCCGCCAAGGCTCGACGGCCGCAGCATCGATTTCTCGCTGTTGCAGGAACAGCCCGGCGACGATCCGGTGCCGGTGTTCTCCTTCGTCGGCAGGCGCGACCAGCATCCGCGTCAGGTGCCGTGCTGGATTACCCATACCAACAGCCGGACGCACGACATCATCCGTTCCGGACTGGATCGGTCGCCGATGTTTACCGGCGTCATCGCTGGCGTCGGGCCGCGCTACTGCCCGTCGATCGAGGACAAGATTCACCGTTTCGCCGGCAAGGACAGCCACCAGATTTTTCTCGAGCCGGAAGGCCTGGATACCCACGAGATCTATCCCCAGGGAGTCTCCACCAGCCTGCCCTTCGATATTCAGTTGGCCCTGGTACGCTCCATCCGCGGTCTCGAGCAGGCGCACATCACGCGTCCCGGCTACGCCATCGAATACGACTACTTCGATCCGCGCAACCTCAAGGACAGCCTGGAAACCAAGTCCATCGGCGGCCTGTTCTTCGCCGGCCAGATCAATGGCACGACCGGCTACGAGGAGGCCGCCGCCCAGGGGTTGCTGGCCGGGATCAATGCCGCGCGCCTCGCCAGGCAGTTGCCGCCGTGGTCGCCGCGGCGCGACCAGGCCTACCTTGGCGTGCTGGTGGACGACCTGATCACGCGCGGCGTGTCGGAACCCTATCGGATGTTTACCAGCCGTGCCGAGTATCGTCTGTCGCTGCGCGAGGACAACGCCGACATGCGCCTGACCGAAATCGGCCGCGAGCTGGGCCTGGTCGATGATCTGCGCTGGGATGCCTTCAATCGCAAGCGCGATGCCGTGGCGCGTGAAGTCGAACGCCTGAAAGCCACCTGGGTCAATCCGCGCCAACTGCCCGAGGCTGACGCGATGCGTGTGCTGGGGCAGCCGATGGAACGCGAATACCGGCTGTTCGATCTGCTGCGGCGGCCCCAGGTCAGCTACGCCAGCCTGCTTTCCCTGTCCGGGGCAGGCGAGGCGCTGGCAGCCCCCGAGGCCATCGAACAGGTGGAGATCCAGGCCAAGTATCAGGGCTATATCGAGCGGCAACAGGATGAGATCGACAAGAGTCTTGCCCATGAATCCCTGGTGCTGCCCAAGGACATCGATTATGCGCAGGTTCCGGGTCTGTCTTTCGAGGTGCGGCAAAAGCTGACCCAGATGCGACCGCAAACCCTGGGGCAGGCCTCGCGTCTGCAAGGCATGACTCCGGCGGCAATCTCGCTGTTGCTGGTCCATCTGAAGCGGCGCAAGGCGGCATGAGTCTGGCTGCAGCCTTGCGCGAAGGCCTCGCTGGCCTGGGGCTGGATCTGCCCGCGCCAGTCCAGGCCAGACTGCTGGCCTATGTCGCGCTACTGAAAAAATGGAACGCGACTTACAACCTTACCGCAATCCGTGACGAGGGTGAAATGGTCACCCAGCACCTGCTCGACTCGCTGTCGGTGCTGCCGGTGCTGCAAGAGTTGGCATTGGCGGGACGGCGCTGGGCCGACATCGGCAGCGGTGCCGGACTGCCGGGCATCCCGCTGGCCATCGTGCGACCGGACCTCGACATGACGCTGGTCGAGACGGTGACAAAGAAGTCCGCCTTCCAGCGTCAGGCCAAGATCGAGTTGGGTCTGGCGAACCTCACCGTGGTTAACCGGCGTGTCGAAGAATTGCCGGGCGGAGGCTTCGATGCCGTGATTTCCCGCGCCTTTGCCGAACTGGCGGATTTTGTACGACTTGCCGGCCATTTGCCGACGCCGGATGGCCGCCTCTACGCCATGAAAGGGCTGCTGCCCGACGACGAAATCAGCCGCTTGCCGCAAGCCTGGGCGGTAGTCGATTGCATCAGGCTGAGTGTGCCGGGACTGGACGCACAGCGTCACCTGATTATTCTTGAGAGAGCCTGACGATGCACATATTTGCAATTGCCAACCAAAAAGGCGGGGTCGGCAAGACTACCACGGCCGTTAATCTGGCTGCCGCGCTGGCAGCCAACGGCCAACGCACCTTGCTGGTCGACCTCGATCCTCAGGGCAATGCCACGATGGGCAGTGGCGTGGAAAAGCGCAGCCTCAAAACATCCGTGTACCAAGTGCTGCTGCAGCTTGCGACCCTTGAGCAGGCGCGGGTGATTTCCCCCGCCGGGAAGTTCCACGTGCTGCCGGCCAACCGCGACCTGGCCGGGGCCGAAGTCGAATTGGTCGATCTCGACATGCGCGAAATGCGGCTCAAGACCGCCCTGTCCGGGCACAAGGACGATTACGACTTCGTC
>JAUYSD010000106.1 GCA_030696505.1 Sulfuritalea sp.
GATGGGCTATTACATCGACAATCCGCCGGCGCCGGTGGCCGCGGGCGCTGCGCCGGCCGCGGCGAAGCGCTTCGGCGGCTGCTGACGATGCGTACTGCGCTGGTCGCCCTGGCCCTGATTGCCGCGCCTGTGTGGGCGGCGAGCGACTTTGCCTACACGCAAAGAGTTGCCGCTGGCGAGACGGTGATCGACAGCCGTCCGCTGGCGGATTGCAAGCGCGCCAGCCTGCCCGGCGCGCGCTGCCTGCCGGCCGAGGATTTCCTTGGACCGTCCCGGCAATTGCCCAGCGAACGGAACATTCTCTGGCTGCTGGGAACGGCAGGTCTCGACGGAGGCGAATCCGTGCTGGTTGTCGGCCAGGATGAAACCGACCGTGATTTCGTCGCCGGCCTGCTCTATCTCGCCGGACAGAAATCGGTGCGCATCCTGAGCCTTCCCCCGCGAACCCAGGGCACGGTCAGCGGCGCGGAGCGCGGCATGGTGCGCAGCGCGGTGTGGACGGCGCCGATGCGTGACCACTTATGGGTACTGGGGGCGGACATTCTGCGCAGCAAGCCGGCGCTGATCGATGCGCGCCAGGCCGGGGCGACGCCATCTCCAGGCGCTGGCGTGGTGATTGCCGACGATGCCCGGCAAGCGATCGCCCGCTTCACGCAGTTGCGCGCGGGCCGCGGACTTGCCGTGCGCGTCCATCCGGGCGGGCTGGCAATGACAACAGGGAGCGCGCGGTAATGGACATCCTGTTCCATGTCAGCACGGCGGCCGGCGGGCGAATGCTGTATCCGCTGCTGCTCGCCGCACGCCGCGCGGATTGCCGCGTCGGCGCCTTCTTCACGCACGAAGGCGTGCTCGGGCTGCGCGACACCGACCTCGCCGCAGCCCTGGCGCAGGCCGAGCGCGCCGTGGTCTGCGAGGAGTCCTGGCATCGCTTCTGCCCGGGGCTGCTCTGCCCCGTCGAGGCCGGCAGCCAGACCACCAACAGCGCCCTGATGGGCGAGGCGCGCAAGGTGGTGAGCCTGTGAGCGCCAGCAATGAGAAAACGCTCCTGGTGCTGGCGCGACGCGACCACGCCGAGGCGATGCGCGTGGCGGCCGGGCTGACCATTTTCGGCCACCAGGTCGATCTGGTGTTCATGACCGGGCCGGTCGCCGACACGCCTGAAAACGCCGCCAATGCCGAACTGCTGGAGCTGACCGGCATCGCGCCGCAAACCACCGTCGCCGAAATGGCCGCCGACCTGCCCCTGCTCGACGCCGCAGCGCTGGCGCTGGCCATGACCAGCGCCGAAATCGTGCTTTCCATCTGAGTCGGCCATGAACATCGTGCAACTGAATACCGGTCTGTTTCCCGACGCCCAGACCGTGATCGCCGCGCTGCGGCAGATGGCTCCGACGCATCGCGTCGAGGTCGTCGATATCCGGCGTCTGGACCTGCAGCAAAGCGACTGGGACGGCGTCATTGCCGCCATCCTGGCTGCGGATTTGGTAGTCAGCACCTGAAGCAAGCAACACCCCGCAGCACCCACAAAACCTGATGGAGGAGAGACTCATGAACAATATATTGATGAATAGCGGCCGGTCGTTCTGGCTGGCCTTGAGCTTGTTGTTCGGTTTCATCGGCGCGGCCTGCGCCGCCGATCCGCTGGTCGACGCGGCCTGGGTCAAGGCCAATCTCGGCAAGCCCGGCATCGTCGTGGTGGATATCCAGGGAACGTCGGACTTCCTGCGCGGCCACATCCCCGGCGCGGCCAGTACCGACTTCGCCAAGTCCGGCTGGCGCGAAGAGAATGCCGACAAGGTACCGGGCATGCTGCCGGCCAAACTCGACAAGCTGGCCGCCCACATCGGCAGCCTGGGCGTCGACAACAACAGCCACGTGGTCCTCGTCGCTCCCGGTGGCGGCTATAGCGACATGGGCTGGGCGACGCGCATCTACTGGACCTTCAAGGTGCTCAGTCACGACAACCTGTCCATCCTCAACGGCGGCATGGCAGCCTGGACCAAGGACAAGGCCAATCCGCTGGAAACCGGCGCCGCCAAGGTGACGGCCAAGACCTTCACGCCGCATCCGCGTCTGGACATGGTGGCCACGGTCGGCGACGTCAAGGCAGCGAAGGCCAAGGGCGTGCTGCTGGTGGACAACCGTCCCGAGGACCAGTTCGTCGGCATCAACGGCAGCCCGGCGGCCAAGGAAAACGGCACGCTGCCCGGCGCGCACAACCTGCCTTCCGGCTGGACCACCGAGAATGGCGGCGGCCTGTTCCGTCCCAAGACCGAGCTGGAAAAGCTGTTCAAGGTGGCCAGCGTGCCCACCAGCGGCGAGCAGATCAACTTCTGCAACACCGGCCATTGGGCGTCCGTCGGCTGGTTCGTTTCGAGTGAAATCATGGGCAACAAGAAGGCCAGGATTTACGACGGCTCCATGACCGAATGGACCATCACCAAAGCCGGCCCGGTCGAGCACAAGATCAGCCTGAAATAAGCCTGGATGCGTGTCCGCATTCTCCTCGCGGGCCTGGCAGCGGCATGCTGTTGCGCCGTCGTCCAGGCCGCGGGAGAGCATCAGCGCCGGCTGGCGGCGGAACTTGTCGTCATGGCCGGGGATGCGCGCCGGCTGGCAACCGGCGCCGGCGGACCACTGGAACGCGAGGGACTGGTCAAGCGCCTCAACGGGGCGCTTTCTTCGCTGCCGCTGCTGCTGCGCCGGGCCGACGGCGATACCAGGCCGGTGGCCGCCTTGCGCGCAACGCTCGCCCGCGGCGACTGGCGCGCCTTCGCTGCCGCGCTCGCGCCGCTCAGGCAGCGCCACGCCTTCGACGCGCGTGCCTTGCTGACCGCCGCGCCGACGCAGGACATGCTGGCTCTCGGCGCAGCCATCCACCGCACGACCTGCGCCGGCTGCCATGATGCGGCGGGCGGCGACACGCTGTTGCCGGCCTTCGATCTTTCACGGCAGATCAAATCCATGCCGCGCGAAGAATTCGCCGCGCGCCTGCTGCTCGGCGTGCGCGGCGATCGCACCATCGCCTGGCGCAACCCCTTCAGCGATGCGGAACTCGCGGCCTTGATCGCCTGGTACGCCGCCGCCCGCTGAAGCGCCGGCCGCCAATCGTGCGGTACGGCGGCCCTGGCTAGGCCGCGATCAGTTCCTGCGGCGCCATCCAGCGCTTGCCCAGCGCCTGCGCCACCGCCGCATGGGCGATCTGCCCGGCGCAGACATTGAGGCCCGCGGCGAAGCCGGGGTCGTCGCCCAGCGCCCGGCGCCAGCCCTTGTCGGCCAGCGCGCGCAGATACGGCAGGGTGGCGTTGTTCAGCGCC
Source organism: Sulfuritalea sp. (assembly GCA_030696505.1). Taxonomy (GTDB): domain Bacteria; phylum Pseudomonadota; class Gammaproteobacteria; order Burkholderiales; family Rhodocyclaceae; genus Sulfuritalea. The sequence continues at coordinate 3,318 of JAUYSD010000106.1, forward strand.
AGCGCGGAGGTGAGCGGCACGGCACCGGGCATGTTGGCGACGCAATAGTGCAGCACGCCTTCCTCGACGAAGACCGGATCGGCGTGGGTGGTCGGGCGCGAAGTCTCGCAGCAGCCGCCCTGGTCGATGGCGACGTCGACGATCACCGCCCCGCGCTGCATTTTCTTCAACAGTGCGCGGTCGATCAGCTTCGGCGCGACGCCGCCCGGATGCAGCACGGCGCCGACCACCAGATCGGCGCCGCAGACGGCTTCCTCGATGACCGCGCCGCCCGCCAGCAGCGTGCGGATGCGTCCGGGATATTCGCGGTCGAGCGCATCGAGCCGCGGCAACGTGCGATTGACCACCGTCACCGCGGCGCCGAGCCCCAGCGCCATGCGCACCGCATGGCTGCCGACGCTGCCGGCGCCGAGCACCGTCACGCGTCCCGGCGCCACCCCGGGAACCCCGCCGAGCAGCACGCCGCGGCCGCCCTGGGTCTTTTCGAGGAAGTGCGCGCCGGCCTGCACCGCCAGGCGTCCGGCCACCGCCGACATGGGTGCCAGCAAGGGCAGCCCGCCGTCGCGATCGGTCACCGTTTCATAGGCGATGGCGACGCCACCGGCGCGCTGCAAGGCCTCGGTCTGGCGCGGGTCGGGCGCCAGGTGCAAGTAGGTGAACAGCACCTGGTCCGGCCGCAGGAAGGCGTACTCGGCCGCTTGCGGCTCCTTCACCTTGACCACCAGTTCGGCCGCCCAGGCGTCGGCCGCACCCGGCACGATGCGGGCGCCGGCCGCCGCATACTGCGCATCGCCGAAGCCGATCGGCGCGCCGGCACCCGACTGGACAAGGACCTCGTGCCCGGCAGCGCGCAGCTCCCGCACCGAGGCGGGAACCAGGCCGACACGAAATTCGCCGGACTTGATTTCGGCAGGGACGCCAATACGCATTTTTCATCTCCTCGCGGGTCTGCAACACGGCCAAGTATGCACTTGCGGCGCCAGACCGGGCCAGGGTCGCCGGGGGTGGGCATTCCGAAACGCTTCATGACATGTTCACGGCCATCCTGCCAACTGCTACCATGCATTCATGACAAACTGGACTCCAGCCCTCAGCACCGGCGTGCCGCTGATCGACGAGCACCACAGGATCATTTTCCAGTGGCTCGCCGAGCTGGAGCGCGCCAGCGCCGATCAGCGCACGCTGTTCGGCGTTTACGCGATCACCCGGCTGAAACACTATATCCGCGACCACTTCACGGCAGAGGAAGCCCTGATGGAGTCAGCCGCGTATCCGAAGCTGGCCGAGCACATGGCGGCACACGCGGAGTTCCGCAACAGGCTCGGCGAACTCCAGATCCGCTCCATCGAGCAGGACATTTCGGAGGAGACAGTGCAGTTTCTCCGGGATTGGCTGGTCCAGCACATCGCCACGACCGACATGGCCTACGTGCCCTACCTCAAAGCAAAGAACGGCGCCCGCAACTGATCGGCATCGCACGCGGCGGCGCAGCCCGATGTTGCCCGCTGCTGCCCGAGGCTGCCCGATGTTGCCGCTGTGCGCCGGCCGATGCCGTAGGCTTCCCGGCGCAGCGTATGATGCGCCGCTCGATGCGATTTACCGGCGTATTAACAACAGCTTATGTTGCGATCGTGGGCGCTTCCCGTCGCCCCCGCATTTCTGCGAGCCACCTCCCATGTCCATACGAATAAAAATACTGCTGCTCGGCCTGCTCGCGGTGGCAAGCCTGTCATACATCCTTGGCGTCCGCATTGTGAGCGAAGGCCGCGAACACGCGGCGAAGCTGGAATTCCTGACGCGGCTGGAAGCCGCCGCAGAGCTTTCTTCGCTGGTTCACGAATTGCAGAAGGAGCGGGGAATTTCGGCGGGCTATCTGGTGATCCGTTCACCCGGCAACACCCGGCTGCTGGATTCCCAGCGCGCATCCACCGACCGGGCCATGGTCCAGTTCCGCAATCCGGAAACCCCCGGTCTGGAGTCTCTGGCAAGGCTCGCCGACACCCGGCAGAAAATATCGGGAGCCGCGATGGACCCGGCGCTCTCCTTCAGTTACTACACCCAGACCATCGTCGAAATCCTCGACCAGATCGATGCCCTGGCGCGGGACTCCAACACGACGCTGCTGACCCGGGACCTCAACGCCCACGTGCACCTGCTGTATGCGAAGGAGTACCTGGGGCAGATTCGCGCCAGCATCAACGAAGCCCTGTCGCTCGGCGCCGTGGACAAGGAACAGCTGACCGTGGTGCTGCGGCTGCTCAACCTGCATCAGTTCTACATCCGGACCGGCTTGCGCGACGCCTCGCCGGAAGTCGCCCAGGCGCTGCGCGGCGTCCTCGGCCAGGCGCAGGTGCAGCATAGCTTTGCGCTGATCGAGGGCGTGCTGTCCGGCAGCGGCCAGGCGCCGCCGGCGGACCAGTGGTTTGCCGCGGCCACCCATGCCATCGACCAATTCCTGAGCGTCGAAGGCCAATCCATGCGCTACCTGCGTCAGCAGGCCGAAAACGAGATTGCGGCGAGCGAGCGCCGGGTTTTGCTCGATGCCGGACTTGCCCTCGCCGCAGCGCTGGCGCTGATTTTCTTTGCCGCCTCGGCGGTGCTCAGCCTGTTGCGTGCGCTCGACGTACTGATCACCAACATCGAGCACACCGTCGCCACCCAGGATTTCGCCAATCGCATCCAGGTGCCCAATGACGACGAAATGGGCGAGTTGTCGCACAGCTTCAACGAATTGATGAGCATTGCCGAACACCTGATCAAGGAGAAGGACTATTTCGCCTCCACCGACTTGCTGACCGGGGCCTACAACCGCTACCGCTTCACCGAGCTGTTCGGCATCGAGTTGCAGCGCGTCCAGCGCTATGGCGGCGACCTCGCACTGATCATGTTCGATATCGACCATTTCAAGGACATCAACGACCGCTTCGGCCACGCCGCAGGCGACATGGTGCTCAAGGAAATTGCCCATCTGGTGCGCAACCTGATCCGTGCCAACGACGTGCTGGTGCGCTGGGGCGGCGAGGAGTTCATGATCCTGGTGCCGCACACGGGAAACGAGGCCGCCGATCTCGCCGAAAAGCTTTGCCTGGCGGTGGAAGAGCACCATTTCCACTACGCACCGAGAGTCACGGCCAGCTTTGGCGTCAGCGCCCATGTGTCCGGCGACACCCTGGAAACGCTCTGCGCGCGCACCGACGAAGCGCTCTACCGCGCCAAGCACCAGGGACGCAACCGGGTGCGCGCGGTGTTCGCGGCGGAGCCGGACGCCGGGCCCGGCGCGGCGTCCGTCGCACCGGCATAGATTCGCCGCAAGCCCGGCGTAAACCGACAAAGCCACCTCGCGGTGGCTTTGTAGTGACATGAACTACCTGATTTCCTGCGGAATCCTGGTAGGCGCGATTGGACTCGAACCAACGACCCCCACCATGTCAAGGTGGTGCTCTAACCAGCTGAGCTACGCGCCTACTGAAGAGCGCGCAGTATAAGCACGGCGCGAGCAAAGTCAAGACACCCCCTGCAAGCCCTTGGCAGGACTGGCCTTTCAGGCTATGGATGGCTCGGCTGAGCGGCGCGAACCGTGACTGCCACCTCATGATCGCGCCGGTCGTCGACCAGCGGGATCGTCTTGTCCGCGCGCTCGACACCATCGACCAGCACGCTTGTCACGCCGCTGCGGCCGCCATCGCTGCCTTCGTCGCCAGCCCGCGTTTGTGCGACGGCGATGTGGTACACCGTCTCCCGATAGCGGTAGTGGATCTTGAACGCCTGCCAGTCCGCCGGCAGGCAGGGCGCCAGATGCAGCCTGTCGCCAACCAGGCTCAGGCCCAGCAGCGATTCCAGCATCAGGCGGTACATCCAGCCGGCCGATCCGGTGTACCAGCTCCAGCCGCCGCGGCCGACGTGCGGCCCCACCGCGTAGACGTCGGCGGCAGCGACGTAGGGCTCCACCTTGTAGACGGCGGCGGCCTCGGCCGACAGCGCGTGGTTCACCGGATTGATCATGCGCATCAGCTCCCAGGCGCGCTCGCGCTCGCCCAGCGCGGAGAAGGCCATCGCGGCCCAGATCGCGGCATGGGTGTATTGCCCGCCGTTCTCCCTGACGCCCGGCACATAGCCGCGGATATAGCCCGGGTCCATGGCGGAATTATTGTCGAAGGGCGGATCGAGCAGTTGCACCAGGCCGGCGTCGCGGCGCACCAGATGCTCATCGACCGCCTGCATGGCCAGGTGCGAACGGGCGTTGCCGACGCCTTCCCTGCCGCCGGCCGCGCCCGCGGCGGACAACACCGACCAGCTCTGCGAGATCGAATCGATCCGGCATTCCGTGTTGCCGGCCGTACCCAGCGGCGTGCCGTCGTCGAAATAGGCGCGGCGGTACCAGTCGCCGTCCCAGGCATGTTGCTCGATGTCGCGGCGCAGGCGTGCGCCCTCCTCCCGGCACAACTCGGCGAAGCCCGCATCGCCGTGCGCCAGCGCCACCGGCGCAAACTGGCGCAGCACTTCGCAGAGGAAGAAGCCGAGCCAGACGCTTTCGCCCTTGCCTTGAATGCCGACCAGGTTCATGCCTTCGTTCCAGTCGCCGGAGCCGATCAGCGGCAGGCCATGGCTGCCGAAGCGCAGGCCGTGCCGGATGGCCCGCACGCAGTGCTGGTAGAGGCTGGCGGTCTCGCTGGAACGGCCCGGCAGGTCATAGTAGGAATCGTCCTCCGCGTTCACGGCGCGACCTTCAAGAAAGCCCGCGTCGACATCCAGTACGCCGGTATCGCCGATACCGGTCACATAGCGGCAAACCGCCAGCGGCAGCCACAGGTAGTCGTCCGAGCAATGGGTGCGCACGCCGCGACCGGCCGGCGGGTGCCACCAGTGTTGCACGTCACCTTCCGCGAACTGCCGGCTGGCACACAACAGCAGATGTTCGCGCACCAGCGCGGGCTCGGTGTGGATCAGCGCCATCATGTCCTGCAGCTGGTCGCGGAAGCCGTAGGCACCGCCCGATTGGTAATAGCCGCTGCGGGCCCAGAAACGGCAGGCCAGGGTCTGGTACACCAGCCAGCCATTGGCCAGCACATTGAGCGACGAGTCGGGCGTTTCCACCTGCACCGCGCCCAGCGTGCGATTCCAGTAACGCCACACCGCCTCCAGCGCCGAGCGCGCGGCAGTGCTGCCGCGGCAGCGCTGCACCAGTTGCGCG
>JAUYSD010000129.1 GCA_030696505.1 Sulfuritalea sp.
TATCATTGAGAACACGCTGCTGAAGCGGGTCGGCTCGCCCGCCGACATCGCGCGCGCCGTCAAATTTCTTGTCTTCGAGGCTCCCTATGTCACCGGGCAGGTGATCAATGTCGACGGCGGCCGGACCGCCCATCTATGAACCTCCAAACAGAAACTTCGAGCGAAGCGAGCTTGTTGTCACCCCCTTCCTCGGGAAGGGGGTCGGGGGGAAGGCTGTCCAATACATTGAAGGATGCCCGCAGGGCAGCCTTCGAGGCGAACAAGCTGGCCAAGCGCCTGCGCCGCGAGGTGGGCCAGGCGATCGCCGACTTCAACATGATCGAGGCCGGCGACAAGGTCATGGTCTGCCTCTCCGGCGGCAAGGATTCCTTCGCCCTGCTCGACGTGCTGCTGTTCCTGCGCGAGCACGCGCCGATCGCCTTCGACATCGTCGCCGTCAATCTCGACCAGAAGCAGCCCGGCTTTCCCGCCGAGGTGCTGCCCGACTACCTGCGCAGCATCGATGTGCCCTTCCACATCGAGAACGAGGACACTTATTCCATCGTCAAGCGCGTGATCCCGGAGGGCAAGACCACATGCTCACTCTGTTCGCGCCTGCGTCGCGGCGTGCTGTACCGCGTCGCCGGCGAACTGGGCGCGACCAAGATCGCGCTCGGCCATCATCGCGACGACATCCTGCAGACCCTGTTTCTCAACATGTTCTTCGCCGGCAAGCTGAAATCGATGCCGCCCAAGCTGGTGTCGGACGACGGCCGCAACATCGTGATCCGCCCGCTGGCCTATTGCCGCGAGAGCGATCTGGAGGCCTGGGCCGCGGTGCGCGAGTTCCCGATCATTCCCTGCAACCTCTGCGGTTCGCAGCCCAACCTGCAGCGCCAGCAGGTCAAACAGATGCTGAACGACTGGGACAAGCGCTTTCCCGGGCGCATCGAAACCATGTTCCGCAGCCTGGGCAATGTCGTGCCCTCGCATCTGCTCGACGCCCGCCTGTTCGACTTCGCCGGCCTCGCGGCGACCGGCACGCCCGATCCGGAAGGCGACATCGCCTTCGATCCGCCGGCCATGCCGCTTGAAGCGGCGCAGCCCGTCGGCTTTGCGGCAAAGGACGACTGATGGACGCCCGCCGCCTCCCCGCGCGCCACGGCGTACTCTGGCTGCTGGCCGGCTTTGCCCTGTTTCGCCGCCATCCGCCGCTGATGACGGCGCTGACCTTCGGCTACCTGCTGACCGTGATCGTGGTCAACCTGATTCCGAAAATCGGCCCCTTCCTGTTGCCGCTGCTGCTGCCGACCCTGACCGTGCTGCTGGCCAACGGCAGCCGCGCCATCGAACGCGGCCAGACCTTCGACGGCAACACCCTGGGCTTCGGCATCAGCGCCCAGCGCGTCGGCCTGCTGCGTCTCGGCGGCCTGCACCTGGTCGGTTCCAGCCTGCTGGTGCTGGGCGGCGCGGCGCTGGGCGAACCGATCAACATCAGCGACGGCATGGATCAGGAAGAAGCACTGGCGCTCGCCACCGATCTCGGCATCCTGCTGGTGCTGGCCTCGCCGCTGTTGATGGCCTTCTGGTTCGCGCCCTTGCTGACCGCCTGGAACGGCGTCGGCGCGGGCAAATCGCTGTTCTTCAGCTTCGTCGCCAGTTGGCGCAACTGGCGCGCCTTTGCCATGTACGGACTGGCGCTGGCCCTGGTCGGCGCCCTGGTGCCGGGCCTGATCCTGATCGTCGCCGGCTTGCTGTCGCAGACCCTGCTCGACATCCTGTCGGTGGCGCTGCGCATGCTGCTGATTTTCGTGCTGGCGCCGACCATGGTGGCCAGCGTGTATCTGTCCTATCGCGACGTGTTCGCGGCGCCCGTGACCGTGCCTGCGTCCGTGCCGGCCCAGGCCGATGAGTGAGCCCGGCGCGGGAGTGCTCGGCCTGTTCGGCGGCACCTTCGATCCGCTGCACGTCGCGCACCTGCGCCTGGCCCTGGAAGCGCGCGAGGCGCTGGGCCTGGCCGAGGTCTGTCTGATTCCGGCCGGCAAGCCGGCCTTGCGCGAGGCGCCGCAATGCGCCGCCGCTGATCGCCTGGCGATGGTGGAGCGGGCGCTGGCCGACATGCCGGGATTCAGCGTAGACGCGACCGAAGTGCGGCAGGCAGGCATCCCGCCAACCAGCGTGGCAGCAGGCGTGGCAGCCAGCGCGACGCCGAGCTACACGATCGACACCCTGGAACGCCAGCGCCGCCTGCACGGCGCGCAACGGCCGCTGGTGCTGCTGCTCGGCGCCGATGCCTTCGCCCGGTTCGAAGCCTGGCACCGCTGGCGCGAGCTGTTCGGCCTGGCGCATATCGCCGTGGCGACGCGGCCGGGGCACGAATTGAGAGTTGGCGCTGGCGAGACGGCGCTGGATGCCGAATTTGCCGCGCGCCGGGGCGTCGCCGCCGATCTCGCCGCCGCCCCGGCGGGGCGCATCGTGCCCTTCGCCATCACCGCGCTGGAGATTTCCGCCAGCGCCATCCGCCGGCGCCTGGCCGCCGGCCTCAGCGTGCGCTATCTGGTTCCAGAGGCCGTTCTCGACTATATTGATTCCCATCAGCTCTACCGGACTTCGCATGGACATTAGAAAACTTCAGAAAATCGCCGTCGCCGCCCTTGAGGACATCAAGGCCAAGGACATCGAGGTGCTCAACACGAGCAAAATCTCGGCCCTGTTCGACCGCGTGATCATCGCCACCGGCGATTCCAACCGCCACGTCAGGTCGCTGGCGCGCAACGTCCATGACAAGGTCAAGGAGGCCGGCGGCGAGGTGATCGGCATCGAGGGCGAGGAGACCGGCGAATGGGTGCTGGTCGACCTCGGCGACATCGTGGTGCATGTCATGCAACCCGCGGTGCGCGTCTATTACAACCTCGAAGAATTGTGGAAGGTGGTGCCCAAGCGCCCGCGCAAGAAGGCCGACAGCGACGCCGGCGACGAATGAAATTGATCGTCGCGGCTGTGTCTGCGCGACCGCCGGAATGGGTCGCGGCCGGCTGGGCCGAGTACGCCAGGCGCATGCCGCGCGAACTGCCGCTGGAACTGCTGGAGATCAAACCCGAGCCGCGCAGCTCGGGCAAGAGCGCGGAAGCCATGATG
>JAUYSD010000293.1 GCA_030696505.1 Sulfuritalea sp.
CAGCCCTTGATCGCGCCGGCGGCCAGCGAGAGGTGCGGATAGGCGACCACGCGCGCCGGATCGAAGAACTGGATCTGGCCGAGGCCGTCGCAAGCCTGGCAGGCGCCCATCGGATTGTTGAAAGAGAACAGGCGCGGCTCCAGCTCCTGCAGCGCGTAGCTGCACACCGGGCAGGCGAATTTCGAGGAGAACAGGTGCTCCGTTCCGCTGTCCATTTCGACCGCCAGGGCGCGGCCCTCGGCATGCATCAGCGCGGTTTCGAAACTCTCCGCCAGGCGCTGGCGCGCGTCGGGCCGTACTTTGAGGCGATCGACGACGATGTCGATCGTATGTTTGTGGGTCTTGGCCAGCTTGGGCAGGCTGTCGATGTCATGCACCGTGCCATCCACGCGCAGGCGCACGAAGCCCTGCGCGCGCAGTTCGGCGAACAGGTCGAGCTGTTCGCCCTTGCGGTTGGCCACCACCGGGGCGAGGATCATCAGCTTGGTGTCCTCGGGCAAGGCCAGCACGTGATCGACCATTTGCGAGACGCTGTTGGCTTCCAGCGGCAGGTCGTGGTCGGGGCAGTGCGGCGTGCCGGCGCGGGCGTAGAGCAGGCGCAGATAGTCGTGGATCTCGGTGACGGTGCCGACGGTCGAGCGCGGATTGTGGCTGGTCGCCTTCTGCTCGATCGAGATCGCCGGGCTCAAACCTTCGATCAGGTCCACGTCGGGCTTTTCCATGAGCTGCAGGAACTGCCGCGCATAGGCCGACAGCGATTCGACGTAACGGCGCTGGCCCTCGGCGTAGAGCGTATCGAAAGCCAGCGAGGACTTGCCGGAACCCGACAGGCCGGTAATCACCGTCAGGCGGTTGCGCGGCAGGTCGAGGTTGATGTTCTTGAGGTTGTGCGTTCGCGCGCCGCGAATCTTGATGTGTTCCATGGTGCAGGTCGAGGTTGGAGCAACCGGAGAATATACCCCGGCGCGGAGTCGATAGCCACCGCGCCCCAGACCCTGCCGCGGCAAGGGTCGCCGTGTCGCCAGCGCCAACTCTCGATGACCGCCGGATCGGCGGATTCCGACTTGGAATCGCGAAACTATCGTGAGTGCCGGAGGTCGAGCATTCCTCGAAGCTGCAATTCTGTTTGGTGCCAGGAGATTTAACGTAGCTGCCGCTGAAATTGCTGCCCGTTCGTGCGGGCAACACGGACGGCGGGCCTCGTGCCCTTGGGCAAGCTCGCTGCCCCGGCTGGCCCCGCGGGACCGGCCGGCCATCAGGCTCGGGGTCTAGCTATCGCAGCTGATGCCGGCCAGTTCGCATTCTTCGAGGTCGCCGCCGCCATCGCCGCCGCCACCCTCACCGCCATCGTCGCTGTCGCAACTCCAGTGATTGCGATGGCCGGATGCGGCGTTGCCCGGGGGGGCAAGATGGCCCTGGCCCTTGCACCAGCCGGTGTGCTTGCCGTTGTCGCGGGCACCGAAGTCGAAGCCGCCGTTGTCGTAAACCGAGGAGGGATTGATGCCGCTCGCGGCGGCGACCGAAGACGGGCTCGCGGCGTAGGCCGCCGGGGCAAGGGCGAGCAGCCCTGCCAATATCACGCTGATTTTTTTCATTTGCGCTTCCTTTCGCGATTGCTGCAATTTGCCGGCCTGCTTCAATTTCGGGTAGTTTAGGGCACGATAGTCAGCAATTCAAGGAAATATTCCCTGTGCAAGAGTTGGCGTTGGCGGCACGGCACGGGAGTTTCGAAGCGGCCCGCGCCAGACCGCGGCTATCGGTAGATTTCGACCTTGCAGGGCTGTCCGGCGAAGGTCGCTGCCTTGGCGCCGTAGTTCGCGAGCTTCTGATTGAAGCGGACATGGGCGACATAGGGGCAGTTGTTGCCGACGAAAATTGTCGCGGCCCCCTGCATGAGTTCCTGCGCCGTTTTGCGGTCGCAAATGTCGTTCTCGATGCAGACCTGCAGGGCGTCGAAGAAGTCGAACATGATGTCGGTGTCGGTGGTGAGATTCGGATTCTTCTTGATCGCGGCGACCACGAGTTGTTGCCACTGTCGACGCAGGGCGATCATCTCCGCCGGCGTGGCGGGTGCGGGCAATTGCAGTAGTCGCGCTTCCAGGCTCTCCCAGGCTTCCAATACTTCGGTTCTGGCCGCGAATATGGACCCCGAGGAAAACCGCTCATAAAACCCCAGCGTCTTTTCGACGCGGACCTCGCCGAGGTGCCCGAAGTACTGGATCAGCGTAAATACGGCCGCGGCTGCGGCAGCCAGCATCTTGATGCCATGCTCGTTACGGCGTAGCCAGTCTTCCATGCTTCCTCCTACAGCAGGTCGTTGCACAGGTAAGGCCTCGTGGCGCAGACCGGAACGGCTTGCACCGGCTCGCCAACAGGCTTCTTGTCGTCCGCCGTCACGGACTTTTCATACCGCTTGGCGGCTTCATAGCTTTCCTTTTTCGGCTTGGGCGCCGCTGCCGGCTTCGGTGCCGGTGGGGCTTTCCTTTCCTGGACTGCCGGCTTTGCCGGTGCCGAATACTGCGCGCCGACCTGAACGGGCAGCAGGACGCCTGCGCACAGGAGAAGGGCGGAGAGGCTGAGTGGGATTGCGAATCGTGTCTTCATCAGGGTTTCTCCTTGCTCGGTCGTCGGGGTTCGCCTTCCGGCTAATTCGGCGCAGCGCCCTTGATCAGGCCGATCACGCTCTTGCA
>JAUYSD010000294.1 GCA_030696505.1 Sulfuritalea sp.
GGACGTTGTCGTTGTAGCTCAGGATCGAGACGCCGATACCGATATCGCCCGACTGCGGCACCCAGAACATCAGTTCGTCGAGGCGCGAACCGGCCAGATAGAGCGGCTGCCGGGGGCCGGGGACGTTGGTCATCACGGTGCTGGCCTTGGCCGCCAGGATGTCGAGGAACTGCTGCTGCAGCATTTTCGGCGCAATGCCGACCGCGCCGAGCAGGGCCAGCGTCAGCGGCGGCTGGTAGGAACCCTTGAGTTCGTTCATGCGCTGGCGCACCAGAAACAGGCGCGCGAAGGGATTGCCCTCGTGCACCGGCAACAACAGCGTGCCGAGGCCGAAACGGTTGCCCAGCGTGCCTTCGTGCCGCGCCGAACGCAGATTGACCGGAATCATGGCGCGCACTTCGACGTCGCGCACCGATTCGCCCTTTTGCACGAAGTAGGCGCGCAGCGCGCCGGCGACCGCGGATAGCAGGATGTCATTGACCGAACAGCCGAGCGCCTTGCCCAGCGCCTTGACCTCGGCCAGCGGGATCAGCTCCGACCAGGCCACGCGCTTCGCCATGCCGGTCTTGCCTTTGAGACTGGTCGGCGAATCGGCCGGCATCGCCAGCAGCTTGGCCAGTTCGGTCAGCAGGCCGATGCCGTGACGGCCATAAACGGAGAGCCGGTCCGGGTCCGATGCCAGTTGCAGCGCCTTGCTGCCCAGTTCGCTGCCCATGCAGACGGCCGAGCCGAGCGTGTCGGCGAGGAATTCCAGCATCCCGCCCGAAGGCTCCTCGGCGGCGGCGTGGACTTTCGCGGCGCTGCGCTTCTGCGGTGCGGCCTGCGGCGATGTGTCCGTCAAGGACAGGATCACGCCGACCAGGGCGATGCCGTCGGCAATGCAATGATGGATGCGGACCACCATCGCCGAACCGCCGCCGTATTCCTCGATCAGGTCGAAGCACCACAGCGGCTTGCCCGGATCGAGCGGCTGTACCGCCAGTTCGCTGGCCAGCGCCTGCAGTTCCTGCTTGCCGGCCTGGGCCGGCAGGCTGCGCCGCCGCAGGTGGCAATCGAGATCGAAAGCCGGGTCGTCCTGCCACCAGGCGCCGGCGACTTCCGCCACCGCGCATTGGCGAAAGCGCCGGTAGCGGGCGACCAGGCGGCTCTCTATGGTGTTGCGCAGCCGCTTGAAGTCGGTGCGGCGATCGAAGACGATGACGCCGACGATCATCATCAGGTTGGTGGCGCGGTCCATGCGCAGCCAGGCCGTATCGACGGGGGACATTTTTTCGCGGTGGAGCATTGCCCTGATCCTCCAAGATGCCGGCATATCGTAGGGATACCGTCCCCGCTATGCGCGGGGACATATAATAGTTCAAGCCAAATCCCGGCGACCAGTTTATTGCGACGAAGGACGACATGAGCGAACTCAAGAAGCAATTCGAAGCGGCCCTGGCCGATTCCAAGAAGCTGTCGGAGCGGCCCTCCAACGACGTGCTGTTGCAGCTCTATGCACTTTACAAACAGGCCACGGAAGGCGACGTCGAGGGCAAGCGCCCCGGCTTCACCGACATGGTCGGCTGCGCCAAGTACGATGCCTGGGCTGTCGTCAAGGGTACCTCGACCGACGACGCGATGCAGCGCTACGTCGACCTGGTTACGTCGCTCAAGGACTGAGCCGAACGCCGGGCGAACCCTTCCTGAATTTGCGGGAAGGGTTCGTGATGCCGCCGGTGGTCAGGCGGGAAGAAAGTTGGCGCTGATGAAGCCCCTGCGTAGTACGGCGGTCGAGCAAAGTACGCTCTCCTCGCCGCTGCGGATGGCGAGACGGCGCGGGAATGCTCGCCGGTATTCGTCGTGGGTTGTTTGGTGCCCTTATGGAAAGCTTTCCATAAGGGCAAATCGTAGAAGCAACCGGCCTCGCGCAGCTTTATGCGCGAGGTTCGGCCGACCGCCGGGTTGGGGCCTGGGCATCAACATAGGCGTCGATGAGCCGACGAATCATGCGTTGGTATTGCGTGTGATGTTTCGCTGCCTCGGACTTGAAGAACTCGACGCTCTTCTTGCTCAGGGCCAAGGTTACCTTCACGCCTTCCTCTCGAAATGCCAGTTCGGCGGGCGAAGGAAGGAAGTCGGGAACCACCTGAACATTGCCAAGGGGTTCATCGGTGTATTTGATGTTAGTTTCGGCATAACGCCGGCTAACACCGGCATTTGCCTTCACTGTAACTTCGCTACGCTGCGTTTTAGCGAAACTCGCCTTGCTCGTTTTCGCGCTCATAGATGGCCTTTCCTTTGCGCCAATAACCGGCGCCGATGATTCGAATAACCGAAGCGCGGTAAGTGAACCGCACCGTGATGACGCCACCATCGACTTCGCCGAAACAATAAAAGCGCTCTTCGGTTTCGCTGTGAGTGACATCCTTGGCAATCACGCGCTTTGAGTCCGCAAAGGCAAATTGGGCACGAGAAAAGGAGACTCCGTGCTTCCGCTGGTTTTCGGCGTCCTTGTCCGGATCCCAATCAAAGCGACTGTGTGCCATGGGTCAAGCCTAGCACTTGGCAATATAAAAAGCCATACACGGATATGGGAGGCCCCAGCCGCTCTTCGGGCCCAGATATGTCCGGTGGTCGTTGCCTGTTAGGTCAGGCAGCATGCATTGGACAGGATTCTGGCACCTGGGGGATGAACAAGCTGTCGCTAAAGAATATAAGCTCCGAACCTTTGACTCGCTCCTGTGCGCTGTAGCTGAGTCGATACTCCATGCTGCGATATGTTGAATACATGGCTTGGATCTCCGGTGTCTTGTCGTAAGAAACCAGCCATTTCTGCTTCTTGATTGTGTTGGTCACCAATTTCGCGATTTGTAAGTGATCGTCATGGGAATAGAAGCTGTCATACAGACCCTCCCCCTTTACATAGTAAGGAGGGTCAAGGTAGATGAGCGACTTGGCTGGCAACTCTGGAAGTACCTTCGTTATCAGGTCTGCTGCATCCAGATTGTGGAGAGTGATTCGCCTTCGGTGTCGGGCAATCTGCTCTATCCGTCGAATTAGGTCCGGCTTGTTGTAGCGGGCATCCAGCTTCCAGTTTCCGGCCTGCCCTTTTCCACCAATCACTCCACCCTTGATGATGCCCGAGCGGTTGCAGCGGTTAAGAAAAAATGTCGAGAATCCAAGATCAAGGAGACTGCACTTTCCAGCCTCCGACTGAACCGCTTTTTGCTGGTGCCAGCTATCCATGTTCACAGCGGTCTGCTCGATCAAGTCACAAAGCGCGTCGGCTTCGTTTAACACCGAGTGCCAGAAGGAGTAGATCGACGAATTCAGGTCGTTGATGTGAATGCGCGAAACATAGTCATGCAACAGCAGCTCCATTGCCACCGCCGCTCCACCAGCATATACCTCTACGTAATCGCCATCGGCGAGCCGGTTTTCGCGAATGACTGCCTTGATGAATTCAGCCAACTTACCTTTTCCACCCGGATAGCGAAGAGGTGAAAAAAAACAAGGAATAGACATGGAGTTGCCCGTCAGCAGTAGATGGCGCGCTATGTTACAAAATTACGAGTCGCGTGGCCAGCCCCTACTTTAATGTGTCCCACAGCACCTCGAAGAAGCCCTGAACACTATC
>JAUYSD010000075.1 GCA_030696505.1 Sulfuritalea sp.
CTGATCGACCACGGTTTCGCAGGCTCGCGGCAGATCCTGGCCGCCGGTCCACAGCGGGCGCACCATCTCGGCGTTGCCCGCGGCCTGCGCCGCGTAGCAGCTCACCTCGGCATCGGGCAGGATCAGCGCCGGCAGCTCGCGCCGGAATTTCTCCCAGTCGCCGGCCTTGCCCAGCACGCGCAACCAGTCGCCGCGCAGCTTCTCGGCCAGGTAGCTGCCGGCATGGCGCGTCAGAAAATCCGCCACACCGTCGGCATCGCCGTCGTCGAGATGCAGGCGCAACGCCCAGTATTCGGCCCAGGGTTGCAGCGGATGGCCTTGCAGCGCTTCCAGCTGGCGCCCGAGCCGCACCCGCTCGCCGTTGCGAAAGGCGTCGCGCGCAAGCAGCAGGGCTTCATCGCCGCGGTCGGCAAACACCGGCGCCGACAGCACGACGGCGGCGAGCGAGAACGCCGCAAGGACGATACGCGACACCGACAGGGCAGACTTGGGCTTATAGTTCATTCAGAGTTTCTTTCTACTACTTGCTCCACGTTAGCACATGACCGCCTACTCTTCGTCTGGCGAACACACCGCCGATTCCCCTGTTTCTCGCGCCGCCCTGCGGCGCGAGAAACTCGCCGCCCGCATGGCCCTCGACGAAACAACCCGCGTCGAATTCTCGGCACGGATCGAGGCCCATCTCGCCACCCTGCTGGCTCCGCTGCCGTCGCAGACGCTGGCCTTCTGCGCGCCGGTGCGCGGCGAATTCGACGCGCGACCACTGGCGTCCCGCCTGCTCCAACGCGGCTGGCAGGCCGCGATGCCGATCGTCGTCGATACCGACGCGCCGATGCGCTTCCGGCGCTGGACCCCGGCTTCGACGATGGGCGTCGACCGCTACGACATCCCCATCCCGCTGGACGGCCCCGATCTCGTTCCCGACGTCGTTCTGCTGCCGCTCCTGGCCTTCGACGCGCAGGGCTTCCGCCTCGGCTACGGCGGTGGCTATTTCGACCGCACCCTGGCGGCACTGGTTCCCCGCCCGCTGGCAATCGGCATCGGCTACGAACTGGGCCGCGTCGCCGACATCCGGCCGCAGAGGCATGACATCCCGGTCGCGGCGATAGTCACCGAGGCCGGTATCCTGCGCTTTACCTGATCAGGCGGCGGCGCGCGCCAGGCGCACCAGCGCTTCGTCGAGCAAGGCGCGGCGCGTGCCGAAATTCAGGCGGACAAAACCCGGCGCGCCGAAATCCGCACCGTCGGACAGGCCCAGACCGTGTTGCTCCAGCCAGCGCGCCGGATTGCCGATGCCGCGGTCGGCGGCGAATTCGCGCACGTCGATCCAGGCCAGGTAGGTCGCCTCCACCGGCCGCATGTCGAGGCCCGGCAGGGCGGCCACGGCGCGCTCGACCGCACGCAGGTTGCCGCGCAGATAGTCGAGCAGGGCCGCATGCCAGTCGTCGCAGAGGGTCAGCGCGGCTTCGGTCGCGACCATGCCCAGCGCATTGACGTGAGGCACGATGCCGTGCATGGCCTGGCGAAAATCCTGGCGCAGGCGGACATCGGGGATCACCGCGAAGGCGCAGCCGAGGCCCGGAATGTTGAAGGTCTTGGACGGCGCCAGGAGCGTGATCGTGCGCGCCGCAAGCTCGGGCGACAGCGTGGCGAAGAGTTGGTGCTGGCACTGCGGCGAGAGCACCAGACCGTTGTGGATTTCGTCCGAGCAGACCACCAGATCGTGCTTTTCCGCCAGCGCCGCGATCTGCCACAGTTCGTCCGCGTGCCAGACGCGCCCGGTCGGGTTGTGCGGATGGCAAAGCAGGAACAGTCGGGCCCGGCTGCTGCGCAGCACCGCATCCACCGCCGGAAAATCCCACAGCCAGCCGGCCGAATCGCGCACCAGCGGCGCACTGGCCAGGCGCCGGCCGGAATCGATCGGCGCCGAGAGAAAGGGCGGATAGATCGGCGTCGCGGTGAACACCGCATCGCCCGGCGCCCCGACGGCGCGGCAGGCGACATTGAGGCCCGACACCAGGCCCGGCAGCCAGACGATCCACTCCGGATCTATGCGCCAATGGAACTTGCGTTCGAGGTAGGCGACCACGGCCTCGACCTGGCTCGCCGTGGGCTGGTTGTAGCCGAACACCCCGTGCTCGAGGCGGCCGCGCAAGGCCGCGATGACCGCCGGCGGCGCGGCGAAGTCCATGTCGGCGACCCACAGCGGGATGATGTCGCGCCCGGCGTACTTCGCCCATTTCACCGAATCGGTGCCGGCCCGGGCCACTACGGCATCGAAATCATGGCTCATTCGGCTGTCCGATGCGACGCAAGCAGCGCCATGCCTAGCCGAGGAACAGGCGGTAGGCCGGATTCTTCGATTCGTCCCAGCAGCGATAGCCGAGATTCTTGAGGAAGAAGCGGAAGTCCTTCATCTCCTTCGGCGGCACTTCCATGCCGACCAGCACGCGGCCCGTGTCGGCGCCGTGGTTGCGGTAGTGGAACAGGCTGATGTTCCAGCCGGCGCTCATCTTGTTGAGGAAGTGCATCAGCGCGCCGGGACGCTCGGGGAACTCGAAGCGGTAAATCAGCTCGTTCTTCACCTGCGGCGCATGGCCGCCGACCAGGTGGCGGATGTGCAGCTTGGCCATTTCGTCGTCGGTCAGGTCCAGCGCCGGATAGCCGTTCTTCTGCAGTTGCGCGACGAGCTTGGTCGCTTCGTTGCGATTGGCCACCTGCATGCCGACGAAGACATGGGCTTCGGCGGCGTCGTGATAGCGGTAATTGAATTCGGTGATGTTGTGCGAGCCGATCAGGGCGACGAATTTCTTGTAGGCACCGGGCGTTTCCGGCAGCGTCACGGCCAGCACGGCCTCGCGCTGTTCGCCGACCTCGGCGCGCTCGGCGACGAAACGCAGGCGGTCGAAATTCATGTTGGCGCCGGAAGCCACCGCCACCAGGGTCTTGCCCTGCAGGCCATGCTTCTTGGCCCAGGCCTTGGCGCCGGCGATGGCCAAGGCGCCTGCCGGTTCGAGGATCGAGCGCGTGTCCTCGAACACGTCCTTGATTGCCGCGCAGATCGCGTCGGTGTCGACCAGCACCATTTCATCGACATATTCGCGGCAGAGGCGGAAAGTCTCGGCACCGACATACTTGACCGCCGCGCCGTCGGCGAACAGGCCGACGTTTTCCAGCCGTACCCGCCGGCCGGCTTTCAGCGAGCGGTCCATGGCATCGGCATCGGCGGCCTCGACGCCGATCACCTTGATCTCCGGCCGCAGGCGCTTGATGTAGGCCGCCACGCCGGAAATCAGGCCGCCGCCGCCGACGCAGCAGAACACCGCGTCGATCGCATCCGGATGCTGGCGCAGGATCTCCATGCCGATGGTGCCCTGACCGGCGATCACGTCCGGATCGTCGAAGGGATGGACGAAGTTGAGTTTCTGCTTCTTCTCCAGCTGCAGCGCATGGGTGTAGGCGGCGTCGTAGGACTCGCCGGCCAGCACCACCTCGCCGCCGAGCTTTTTCACCGCATCGATCTTGATCTGCGGCGTCGTCGTCGGCATCACGATCACGGCGCGGATGCCGAGTTTCTGCGCCGAAAGCGCCACGCCCTGGGCATGGTTGCCGGCCGAAGCGCAGATCACGCCGCGCTTCCTCTGCGCCGGCGTCAGATGGACGATCTTGTTGTAGGCGCCGCGCAGCTTGAAGCTGAACACCGGCTGCATGTCCTCGCGCTTCAACAGCACGCGGTTGCCGATGCGCGCCGAGAGGATCGCGGCCGGCTCCAGCGGCGTTTCTATTGCGACATCATAAACACGGGCGTTGAGTATTCTTTCGAGATAATCCATGACGGGAGGGCAGAAGGTTCGGTAATCGCAAAGGGTAACATGGGGCATGGACTTCTCATTCACTGCCGAAGCCGGTTTGGCCGGCCTTTTCCTCGCCAGCTTCCTTGCTGCGACGCTGCTGCCGGGCGGCTCGGAAGCCGTGCTGTTCGCCGTTATCAGGCTGCATCCTGAGCAGACGCTGGCGGCGCTGCTGCTGGCGACGCTGGGCAATACGCTGGGCGGCATGACCACCTACGGCATGGCCCGCCTGCTGCCCGCAAGAGTTGGCGCTTGCCGGCCCGCGGTCTCAACACACCCGGGATTCCGCTTCGCGGCGGGTGAGCGGAATCCCCGGCAGACAGAGTCCGCCACGGCGACCCGCCGCCTCGACGCCCTGCGCCGGCATGGCGCCCCGCTGCTGATCCTGGCCTGGGCGCCGATCGTCGGCGATGCCCTGTGCGCCGCCGCCGGCTGGCTGCGCCTGCCGCCGCTGGCCTGCACGGCATGGATGGCAGCCGGCAAGGCCGCGCGCTATGCGCTGGTGGCGGCCGGCGCCGGGATGGTCTGAGCGGAAATCCGCAGGAAGTAAGCCAGCACACCCGCCCCGGCGATCGCCAGGCTCGCCACCGCCGCGATCCAGAAACCCGCCGCCCCGCGCGCCGCGCCGAAGGTGTCGGTAAGGCCGAGCAGGTAGCCGCCGCCGAGGCCCACGCCCCATAGCGAAATCGCATAGATCAGCATCGGCGCCGTGGCGCGCTTGTAGCCGCGCAGGACCTGGGCCATGACCGCCTGCACGGCATCGGCGAGGTGATAGACGGCGACGATGCCGAGCAGCGTCGTTGCGGCGGCGGCGACCGCAGGGTCCGAGGTGTAGGCGCGCGCCAGCGGCGCGGCGCCGAGCCAGATCGCAGCGCCGACCAGGGCCGCGACGCCGCAGCCGACCGCCAGCCCGAGCAGGCCGGCGTGCCGCGCGCGCCGGCTGTCGCCGGCGCCCAGCGCCTGGCCCACCACCACGCCTGTGGCGACGCCCAGCGCCAGCGGCACCATGAAGACGAAGACCGCGACACTGGCGGCGACCTGGTGCGCAGCGGAAACCTCCGCTCCGAGGCGGGCGATGAAGAGGGCCATGAAGGTAAAGGCGGTGACATCGACGAGGAAGGTGGCGCCCATCGGCAGGCCCAGCACCAGCAAGCCGCGCAGGGCCGTCAGGCGCGGCCACTCGAAGCGGGCGAAGACGCCGTAGGGCGCGTAGTCGGCATTGCGCCGGCACCACAGCCAGGACAAGGTCGCAACGGTCCACATGATGACGGCGGAGGACCAGCCGCAGCCCGCGCCGCCCATGGCCGGGAAACCGAAATGGCCATACATGAAGACCCAGTTGAGCGGCGCCTTGAGCGCCAACCCGAGCAGATTGAACGTCATCACCGGACGCGGGCGGCCGATGCCGTTGGTGAAACCGTAGAAGACGCGGAAGAACATCACGCCCGGCACCGCCCAGGCCGAGCCTTCGAGATAGGCGCGCACCTTGAGTTCCACTTCGGGGGTCAGGCGTGAAAAAGCCAGCAGCGGATCGGGATGCTTGAGGGCGGCAAAGGCCAGCAGCGAGAGCAGCAGCGCCAGCCAGGCGCATTGCCGCACGTCGGCGCCGATCTCGGCGTAGCGTCGCGCGCCGTAATGGTGGGCCACCACCGGCGTGAGTGCCAGCAGCACGCCCATCAGGGCCATGATGATGGTGATGTAGATGCTGGCGCCGATGCCGACCGCCGCCAGATCGACCGAGGACAAATGGCCGGCCATCAGCGTATCGATCACGCCATTGGCCATCACCGCGGCCTGGGCGATCAGCACCGGCCAGGCGAGATGCAGCAGTTCACGCGGCAGGGAACGATGGGCAGTCATCGGCGCAGTCTAGCCGAGGGCATCGCGGCCGCCGCTGGCGGCGATGCCGCCTACAACAGCAATGGCCGGTCGGGCAATTCGTTGGGGTTGCTGTCCCCTGCCGGGAGCCGGCTCGCGAGCAAGGCTCCGGCGCGGCTCACGGCCTGCAGGGCGCCCTGCCGCCATTCGCCGTTGCGGAAGCTGCTTTCCATCTCGCGGCAGATCGCATCCCATTCGGCCTGCGGCACCCGCGCCGCGATGCCGCGGTCGGCGAGGATTTCGACGCGGTGCTCGACCAGTTGCACGTAGATCAGGATGCCGCTGTTCTCCGCGGTGTCCCAGACGCGCAGCGCGGCGAACAACTCGACCGCCCGCTCGCGCGCCGAGAGCTCGTGCCACAGCGCCGCCAGCGGCAGCGAGCCCTCGGCGACGAAGCGCAGTTCGCCGCGATGCCTTGTCTCGCCGGCCGCGATGGCGGCGCCGATCGCCGCCAGGTCGGCGGCGGAAAAAGCGCGCCGCAGCCACCAGTCGGGCAGCAGCAAATGCTTGAGGCTGCGCATCAGCTTCATCTCACCACCTCCCCGAGGCGCCGCCACCGCCGAAGCCGCCGCCGCCCCCCGAGAAGCCGCCACCGCCGCCGCGAAACCCGCCGCCGCCACCGAAGCCGCCACCGCGCGACAGCAGGTTGAAGAAGGAAAGGATGAAGACCGCGACGCCGGCCAGGCCCGCCGCCAGCCAGGAACTGAAGATGACGAAGCCCAGACCGCCGGCGACCAGGCCGGCGATCAGCGCGCCGAACAGGCCGAACAGGCTGCGCAGCACGCCGCCGGCCACCACCGCCGCCATCAGCCAGGGAAACAGATCGGTGTCCGCGCCAGGCTGGCCCGTGCCGCCGGCC
The DNA here is from genome assembly GCA_030696505.1 of Sulfuritalea sp. Classification (GTDB taxonomy): domain Bacteria; phylum Pseudomonadota; class Gammaproteobacteria; order Burkholderiales; family Rhodocyclaceae; genus Sulfuritalea. The sequence continues at coordinate 6,589 of JAUYSD010000075.1, forward strand.
GGCCGCGGCGGCGGCGCGCCGGGCGCGTCGCCGCCGATGGCCCGGTCCAGCGCCTCGACGGCCGCCAGCAGGCCGCCGAAGAAGTCGCCCGCGGCGAAGCGCGGCGTCATGCGCTCGGCGATGATGCGTTTGGCCACGGCATCGGGTATCGCGCCTTCCAGCCCGTAGCCGACCTCGATGCGCATGTTCCGGTCGTCCTTGGCGACGATGACGATGACGCCATTGTCGGCGCCCTTGTGGCCGATCTTCCAGGCTTCGGCCAGGCGTATGCCGAATGCCTCGATGGCCTCGGGCTGGGTGCTCGGCAGCAGCAGCACGGCGACCTGCGCGCCGCGGCTTCTTTCAATCGCGGCCAACTGCGCTTCGAGGCGGCCGCGTTGCGTGGCATCCAGCGTTGCGGTCAGATCGGTGACGCGGCCCGTCAAGGCCGGCAGCGGCAGCGGCTCCGCCGCGCGGCCACCGGCCGGCAGCAGCGCCAGCCAGATCAGCGCCAGCAGCGCGGGCCGGAGGCGACGCACTTACTGATAGCCGGCCGAGGTCGGTGAAGCCGGAGCCGCGTCGGACGCCGACTTATCGAACTTGATCGCCGGCGGCGCCGACATGGCTTTTTCGTCGTCGACCGTGAAATTAGGCTTGGTCTTCCAGCCCATAACGCTGGCCGTCAGGCTGTTGGGGAAGGTGCGCACCGAGACGTTGTATTCCTGCACGGTCTTGATGTAGCGGTTGCGCGCCACGGTGATGCGGTTCTCGGTGCCTTCCACCTGCGCCTGCAGGTCGCGGAAGTTGGCGTCGGCCTTGAGCTGCGGATAGTTTTCCGCGACCACCAGCAGGCGCGACAGCGCGCCGCCGAGTTCGCTCTGGGCCTTCTGGAACTTGGCGAAGGCCTCCGGGTCGTTGATCAGTTCCGGCGTGGCCTTGATCCCGGCGACACTGGCGCGCGCCGCGGTGACCCGCGTCAACACCTCCTTCTCGTGGCTGGCATAGCCCTGCACCACCGAGACCAGGTTGGGAATCAGGTCGGCGCGGCGCTTGTACTGGTTCAGCACTTCCGACCACGCGGCAGCCACCGCCTCGTCGTTGATCTGGATCTGGTTGTAGCCGCAACCGGACAAGAGGCTGGCCGCAAGGGCCAGCACGGCAATCAGACGCATACGCATGGCAATCTCCAACATGAAGAAAACAAACGGAATATGGCGGCGATGCGGGGCGATTGCAAGGGGCGGGATTGTCGCGGCTGCAACTTGCCGGGATTTTCACTATCGAAGCAGGAGGCTGCGGCGACTTTAGGCCTACTGCTGCAAGGGTTTCACCGCTTCATTCGCAGATGACCCCAGGAAAGGAGTAGATCATGGCACTCAAGAATAATGCAGCCGCTCCCAATCCGCGCCACACCCTGCTGCTGGTCGCGACCCGCAAGGGGGCGTGGCTCTACCATGGCGATCCGGCGCGCGCGAACTGGCACACGGACGGCCCGCATTTTCTCGGCCACATCATCAGCCACATGGTGCTCGATCCGCGCGATGGCCGGACGCTGCTTGCCGCGGCGAAGACCGGTCACCTCGGACCGACGATTTTCCGCTCCACGGATCTGGGCCGCAACTGGAAGGAGGCCGCGCGGCCGCCGGCCTTCGCCACGGTCGCCGACGGCAGCGGGCGCGCGGTCGACCACACCTTCTGGCTGACGCCGGGCCACGCCAATGAGGCGGACGTCTGGTATGCGGGAAGCTCGCCCCAGGGCCTGTTCCGCTCGGAGGACGGCGGCGTGAGCTGGGCGCCCTTCTCCAACATTAACGAAGACCCGAACTACCGCAAATGGATGGGCACCGTGCAGGACGGCACGCCGGACGGCCCGAAACTGCACTCGATCATCGTCGATCCGCGCGATGCCGCGCATTTGTACTTCGCGATGTCGGGCGGCGGCGTGCACGAGTCGACCGACGGCGGCGAGAGCTTCGCGCCCATCGTCGACGGACTTGAAGTAGTCGAGGGCTTCGACCGCAACGACATCGCGTTTCACGACCCGCACTGCGTCCGCCTCTGCCCGAGCAATCCGGATCGCCTGTACCAGCAGAACCACTGCGGCATCTACCGCCTCGACCGGCCGTCGCGGCAATGGCGGCGCATCGGCAAGAACATGCCGCAGCAGGTCGGCGACATCGGCTTTCCGCTGGTGCTGCATCCGCGCGATGCCGATACGGCGTGGGTTTTTCCGATGGACGGCACCGAGGTCTGGCCGCGCACCAGCCCGGACGGCAAGCCGGCGGTCTATGCCACACGCG
>JAUYSD010000345.1 GCA_030696505.1 Sulfuritalea sp.
AGCGCAAACCCCCGCAGGACCATGGCATCGTCCATCCGCTGGCGCAGTTCAGTCATGTCGTTCTCCTCGTCAAGTCGGGAACATTCCCGACTGACAGGATCGAACAAGCGATACCTGAAATGCAAAACGCGGCGGTGACTCGCGCCACCACCGCGTCAGCGGTTTAGTTCAACGTTAAGTAGACCCCAACAGAAAATTGCCATATCTGGAAACACGTGCCCAGATATGGAGTTTTCTGTCGAGATATGGATATCTTGAAATTGCCATATCTAGGTATCGGCGCGTACCACGCGGCGGCTTAGTTTGAGCTCCCGGACAACGGGGACCGGGACCCGCCAGAGCTTGCGCTTGCCGTCCCAAAGGCCGCCGGCGGCCTTGACCCGAAGGCGCAGTTCGGTTTCCTCGAAGTCGATGCGAACCATGACGGGGGGCGGCAGGGGACGCCAATCCACCACCAGTTCCACCGTGGTGTAGCGGCGCTGGGTGGCCGCATCCTCGCGGTAGCGCACGCAGACCAGAGCTTCGCCATAGCGCGCGGCGAGGCGCTTGGCGCCGGGTGCGTCGGGACCAAGCTTCTTCAGTACCACCCCGCCCGGCGCGCGCCGGGTCGCCACTTGGGTAGCGGCGCGGACGATACCCTCCGCCGCGGCGCTTGCCTGCGCCGGCGGGAGGCCTGCTGCTGCCCACTTGGCTGCCATATTTCTGCCTGCCATGGTTTCCTCTGCGTCGCGCCGGCGGTCACCGCCGGCTACCCCGCCAGCATAGCCGCGTTCCATGCCGACGGCAAGGACATGGCGGGAACAAAATGCCTCCCTCCGGTATCGGCCAGCGAGGAGTCAGGAGCCCGCGCGCCCCCGCCAACTTTCAGCGCACCTTGATCTCGGTCCACATCCGCGACAGCGTGCGGCGCGGTTTCGGGGCGAAGTCGCGCCGCGAAGCCAGGGCGCGCTGCGGACGAAACGGCCGGAAGCTTTGCATGGCCTCAATGCGTCGTCAGGTAGCAGCGCGGCAGCGTCGCCCAGACGCGCTGGCCGGGGCGCGCGTCGGCGCGGGCGGCGAGGACGATGGTGATGCGCTCGGCATCGCCGCCCGTCGCACCGGGCACAAAGTAGAAGCCGTGGCGGTAAGGCGGCAGCAGACCGCGCGGCAGATCAATGCGCCCCGTGGCGGCATCGACGCGCACCGGTCGCGGCGTGTCGCCATTGACGCTGATGTCGGCGGCGGCAAGGTCGAACCAGGCCATGACGGTATATGCCGGCAACTCGTAGCAGCGATAGCGGCCGTGGGCGGGGGCTTGCGCGGAGGCGGCGCAGGCCGCGCCGGCCAGCAGCAGGCCGGCGACGGCCAGGATTGCATGGGCCAGGAGTTGGCGCTGGCGGGACGGTGCTTTCATTGGCGGGCGCTTCAGGGCGGGGAGAGAAATGTCCTGCGGCTCCCGGTGTCCGGCTGCGGAAGATTTCCACGCCGCGTGGGGCTGGCATCAGCCGCTCGCGACGGATGCAGGGCCGACTTCAGTCGGCCGGGGGTAGATGGCGGACTGAAGTCCGCCCTACGGCGGCAATCGAATATTCCCGGTACGGAGCTATCCATCCTGATTGATGGTCGCGATCAGCTCCTGCAGCACCGTCTCGGCCTTTTCGTTGGCGATCTGGCAGGTGCCGGCGTTCTCGTGGCCGCCGCCGCCGTAGTACAGCATCAGCTCGCCGATGTTGGTGTTGGAACTGCGATTGAGGATGGACTTGCCGGTGGCGAATACCGTGTTCTGATTCTGCACGCCCCACATGACATGGATCGAGATGTTGATCTCCGGATACAGCGCATAGATCATGAAGCGATTGACGGCATAGATGATGTCTTCGTTGCGCAGGTCCAGCACCGCGAGATTGTCGTAAATCGTGGTGCAGCGCCGGATCTGCTCCTTGGCGCGGTCGGCGTGGTCGAAATACAGATCGACGCGCTCCTTGACGTCGGGCAGGGCCAGGATCTCGTCGATGCCGTGGTGCCGGCAGTAGGCGATCAGGTCCATCATCAACTGGTAGTTGCTGACGCGGAATTCGCGGAAGCGGCCGAGGCCGGTGCGCGAATCCATCAGGTAATTGAGCAGCACCCAGTCCTGCGGGTCGAGGATTTCCTGGCGCGTGAAATTTCCCGAATCGCTCTTGTCCACGGCCAGCATCATGTCGGTGAAGGGCGCCGGGAAGCGGCTCTTGCCGCCGAAGTGCTCGAACACCACGCGCGCGGCCGACGGCGCATCGGGATAGATGATGTGGTTGGGGCGCTCGCCGGGGTTGCGGAAGGTTTCCGAGAGGTGGTGGTCGAAGGCCAGAAACACGCCGGGCACGAAGGGCAGATTGGTGGTGATGTCGCGCTCGGAAATCTCGACCTTGCCGTCCTGCATGTCCTTGGGATGAACGAACTTGATCTCGTCGATCAGTTCGATTTCGTTGAGCAGGACGGCACAGGCCAGACCGTCGAAATCGCTGCGCGTCACCAGACGGTATTTCTTGTCGGACATGTGACTTCCTCCTGAAGACTCAGACGTGGAGGGGATTGTATTCCAGAGTCGCCAGGATGCCGTGCGCGGCATAAAACACCGCGAGGCGCTGCGGCAGGCCTTCGTCGGCGAACAGCAGAGCATAGGCTTCGAGCTGCGCCCGATAGCGCCCGGCATGCGTCCGCAGGCGCTCGGGGTCGGCATGGTCGCCAAGATCGGCGGTCTTGTAGTCGATGATCCAGCGCACGCCGTCCTCGACGAAACTGCGATCGACGACGCGCGTTACCTGCCCGCGGTCTCGACACACCCGGGATTCCGCTTCGCGGCGGGCGAGCGGAGTCCCAGGTACGCAGAGCGCAGTGCCGTCGTCTTCCCCGCCAACTCTGGTCAGCGCCAGTTCCGCCGCGGCGTCGGCGCGGCGGCGCAGCACCCATTGCCCGTCGGCGCTGGCCAGCGTGGTCGCCAGCATGCGCGCCACCCGCGCCGCGCCGGAGCGGGCCTCGGCCGGCGACCAGCCGCGGCTGGCCAGCCAGCGCTCGAAACCGGGCTGGCGTTCGCCCACGCAGGTCGACGGCCAGGCCTCGGGATCGGCGGCGACGAGTTCCAGCACGGCGTGGGTCAGGGTGCCGACCGCGGCGGCCAGCGCATCGGCGGTTTCCTCGCGGAGCGGCGGCGCGGCTTCGATCATGGCCGGCGCCTGCCATGCCGACGGGATGGCGGGTGCAACGAGGCGCTGCAGTTGCGGCACGAAATGCGCAAGCTCGTCGTCGGCGGGCTGCGGCGCGGACCGTAGGGCGGACTTCAGTCCGCCATCTTCGCCGCCATCCCCTGCAGCGCTGCGGCCGGCTGAAGCCGGCCCTACATTCTTGTCCTCGTCGCCGCCATGGCCGGCAAAAGCCGGCCCTACATTCCCATCGGTTTCGAGCAGCGGCCACAGCCGCGCCAGCGGCGAGGCGCTGCGCGGCGCGACCGGCGCGCCTGTCTCGTCGCGGCGCAGCACCCCGACCAGATGCAGGCGCCGCACCGCGCGCGTGGCGGCGACATACAGCACGCGCGCTTCCTCGTTGCGGCTGCGCTCACGCTCCATGCGCTGCAGGAAATCGTAGACCGTGGGCGCCCCCGCCTGCCGCGCCCGCCGCCGATTGACCGGCGCGGCGACCAGGCGCTCGCCGTCCGCCAGCGGAAAACTGTCCCAGGCCA
>JAUYSD010000366.1 GCA_030696505.1 Sulfuritalea sp.
CATCACTCCGGCATCATTCCGGCCGCATCTGCGGGAACAGGATGACGTCGCGGATCGATGCCGAGTTGGTCAGCAGCATGACCAGGCGATCGATGCCGATGCCGCAGCCGCCCGTTGGCGGCAGCCCGTATTCCAGCGCGCGGATGTAATCGGCGTCGTAGTACATCGCTTCCTCGTCGCCGGCTTCCTTGGCCTTGGCCTGCTGCATGAAGCGAGCCGCCTGATCTTCGGGATCGTTGAGCTCCGAAAAGCCGTTGGCAATTTCGCGACCGACGATGAACAGTTCGAAGCGTTCGGTGATGTCCGGGTTGTCGTCGTTGCTGCGGGCCAGCGGCGAGACTTCGGCCGGGTAGTCGATGATGTAGGTCGGGTCCCACAACTCGGCTTCGGTGGTCTCTTCGAACAGCGCCAGTTGCAGCGTGCCCAGGCCGGCGCGCGCCATGTGCGGCGACTTCATGTCGACCCTGAGATCGGCGAGTTTTTGTCGCAGCCAGTCGGTGTCGTTCAGTTGCTCGAAGCTGTAGCCGGGGTGGTAGTGGTGAATTGCGCCGACGATGGTCAGCCGGGCGAAGGGCTTGGACAGATCCAGCGTGCGTCCCTGGTATTCGAACACCTCGGTGCCCAGCGCTTCGCGCGCCGAGTGGCGCAGCAGGCCTTCGGTGAAGTCCATCAGCCGCCGGTAATCCGTATACGCCTCGTAGAACTCCATCATGGTGAATTCGGGGTTGTGGCGCGGGCTGAGGCCTTCGTTGCGGAAATTGCGGTTGACCTCGAACACCTTCTCGAAACCGCCGACCACCAATCGCTTGAGGTACAACTCGGGCGCGATGCGCAGGAACAGTTCCATGTCCAGCGCATTGTGGTGGGTGGTGAAGGGCTTGGCCGCTGCGCCGCCGGGGATGGGATGCATCATCGGCGTTTCCACTTCGAGGAAGCCGTGGTGCATCATGTAATTGCGGATCGACTGGATCATCCGGCTGCGCGCGACGAAGGTGAAGCGGGTCTGCTCGTTGGTGATCAGGTCCAACTCGCGGCTGCGATATTTCTGTTCGACGTCGGTCAGGCCGTGGAATTTCTCCGGTAGCGGCCGCAGCGACTTGGTCAGCAGGCGAATGCTGCTGCATTGCACGGTCAGCTCATTGGTCTTGGTCTTGAACAGAGTGCCCTCGCAGCCGACGATGTCGCCCAGGTCCCAGCCCTTGAATTCCTTGTGCACTTCTTCGCCCGTGCCGTCGTTGCTGACGAAAATCTGGATGCGGCCGGAAACATCCTGGATGCTGGCGAAGCTGGCCTTGCCCATGACGCGTTTCAACATGATGCGGCCGGCCACCTTGACCTCGATCGGCGCCGCTTCGAGTTCTTCGCGCGTCTTCGCGCTGTAGAGTTCGTCGAGCTTGCCGGCCAGGTTTTCGCGCGAGAAATCGTTGGGGAAAGCGCGGCCGGAAGCGCGCCAGGCCGCGAGTTTTTCGCGGCGCTCGGCGATCAGGCGGTTCTCGTCGACGGGTTGCTGTGGCTGGTCGCTCATGATGGTGGTCCGGTGCCGAAAGTATTGGAATTGGGTGGGATGCGGGATTAAACGCCTTGTTTCAGGCTGGCTTCGATGAACTGGTCGAGGTCGCCGTCGAGCACCTTCTGCGTCGCGGAGATTTCGACATTGGTGCGCAGATCCTTGATGCGGGAATTGTCCAGCACGTAGCTGCGGATCTGGTGGCCCCAGCCGACGTCGGTCTTGCCGGCTTCGAGCTTGTCGGCCTCGGCCTGGCGCTTGCGCAGTTCGAGTTCGTAGAGCCGCGACTTCAGCATCGCCATCGCCTCGGCGCGGTTCCGGTGCTGCGAGCGGTCGCTCTGGCACTGCACGACGATGCCGGTCGGGACGTGGGTGATGCGGATCGCCGAGTCGGTCTTGTTGATGTGCTGGCCGCCGGCGCCGGAGGCGCGGAAGGTGTCGGTGCGCAGGTCGGCGGGGTTGATCTCGACCTCGATCGAGTCGTCGATCTCGGGATACACGTAGAGGCTGGCGAAGCTGGTGTGGCGCCCGCCCGAGGAATCGAAGGGCGATTTGCGCACCAGCCGGTGCACCCCGGTTTCGGTGCGCAGGAAGCCGTAGGCGTAATCACCCTCGACTTTGATCGAGGCGCTGCGGATGCCGGCCACGTCGCCGTCGGTCTGTTCCAGCAGTTCGGTCTTGAAGCCCTTGCGCTCGCAGTATTTCAGATACTGGCGCAGCAGCATCGAGGCCCAGTCGCAGGCTTCGGTGCCGCCGGCGCCGGCCTGGATGTCGATGAAGCAGTTGTTGGGATCGGCCGGGTTGTTGAACATGCGGCGGAATTCGAGGTCGGCCACCAGCTTTTCCGCTTCGTCGAGATCGCTTTCGACGGCCATCATGGTTTCGTCGTCTTCTTCTTCCCGCGCCAGTTCGAACAGGTCGCGGGCTTCGGTAAGTCGCGAACCGACTCCGGAAAGCGTGCCGACTACGGCTTCGAGGGATTTCTTTTCGCGGCCCAGCGTCTGGGCGCGCTCGGCGTCGTCCCAGAGCTTCGGGTCTTCGAGTACCTGATTCAGTTCAGCGAGTTTTTCCGCTTTTCCGTCGTAGTCAAAGATACCTCCGCAGTTGCTCGCCACGACCGGTAAGGTCGGCGATACGGTTGGCGACGGCATTGATGCGTTCGGCTTCCATGACTGTTCCTGCGCGGGGCGAAAGCGGGGAATTATACGCGCTGCACCCCGGTCTTCATGGGCTTCTGGCGGGCAAAATGTACGTCGTGACGCGATGTGATAGCCTCGGCTTTTTGCGAATGGATTCCATTGCGATGTCCGAAATGATCTTCTACGAGCGCGTCGTGGCGCTCAGCGACCAGGCGCACGCAGCGCTCAAGGTGCGGCCCGCAAAGAATTTTGCCTATGCCGCGAGGACCAATTCCGTGCCCTTGCTTGCCGGCGAATTCTTCGATTGCGCACGCGAATACCCGATTGTCTTTGCCCGCAGCGCCGCCGGCGTCTTGCCGGCGGCGCTGCTGGGCCTGCGCGAAAACGAGAACCTCTACGTCGACGCTGCAGGAAAATGGGATGCGCGCTATGTGCCGGCTTTCGTGCGGCGTTACCCATTCGTTCCCGGCAAAGGGGCGCAGGGCGAACTGCTGGTCTGCATCGACGAAGCCTCGCCCTGCTTCGACCGCAGCGAAGGCGATGCCTTGTTTGCCGACGGCAAGCCCACTGCCCAACTGGAGCATGCGATCAAGTTCCTCGCCGAGTTTCATCAGGCGGCAGCCGCGACGGAAGCGCTCGGGCGGCGGCTGGAAGAGCTGGGCTTGCTGCGGCAGGCAGATTCCGTGGCGCAGCTCAATGACGGCAGCCAGTTCCGCCTCAATGGCCTCAATGTGGTGGATGAAACCAAATTGCGTGCGCTGGATCGCGATACGGTCCAGGAACTGTTTGCCAACGGCAGCCTGGCCGTGATTTATGCCCATCTCATGTCGCTGGGGAATCTGGCTGCGCTGGTCGACCGCCTGGGCCGGCGCGACGCGCGGCAAGCCGGCGCCGCGTCCCTGACCGCTGCCTGAGCACACACAGCGCGCACCCGGGGCGCGCCGAATCGCCTGTCCGGCGCGGGGCTTCTAAAGGGCGGGAAATTTCCGCTATCATTGGAATTTCCCGCTCCTGCATTTCCATGGCCAAATACGTTTTCGTTACAGGCGGTGTCGTGTCCAGTCTGGGCAAGGGCATCGCAGCCGCCAGTTTGGGCGCGATCCTTGAATCCCGCGGCATCAAGGTCACCCATCTCAAACTCGACCCCTACATCAACGTCGACCCCGGCACCATGTCGCCGTTCCAGCATGGCGAAGTGTTCGTCACCGAGGACGGCGCCGAGACCGATCTCGATCTTGGCCATTACGAGCGCTTCACCAGCGCCAAGATGGGCAAGCGCAACAACTTCACCACCGGCCAGATCTACGAGTCGGTGATCAAGAAGGAGCGGCGCGGCGAATATCT
>JAUYSD010000009.1 GCA_030696505.1 Sulfuritalea sp.
GACATCATCACCGGCCTCACCGGCGACAAGCGCGCCTTCGGTGGTGACGGCAACGACCAGATCACCTTCACCACGGGCGATCACGTCGTCTTCGGCGACAACGGCATGATCACCTACGTCGCCATGGATCTGGTGGGCGAGGGCAAGGCCCGCCTGTACGAGACCACCGACGATCTGACCGGTACCGGTGGTGTCGACAACATCACCCTGGGCGACGGCAACAACACCATCCTCGGCGGCATGCGTGGGGACACGATTGCCAGCGCCAATGGCACCGACACGATCCTCGGTGACAACGGCTTCATCCAGCGTGATGTCGAAGGCAACAACTTCGCGCTGATTGCCACCAAGTCGCAGTCTTCCACCACCGGACCGCAGAGTGTCACCGATCTCGGTGGCGACGACATCATCACCGGCCTCACGGGCGCCAAGCGCGCCTTCGGTGGTGACGGCAACGACCAGATCACCTTTACCACGGGCGATCACGTCGTCTTCGGCGACAACGGCATGGTCACCTACGTCGCCATGGATCTGGTGGGCGAGGGCAAGGCGCTCTTGTACGAAACCACCGATATGCTCGCGCTTACCGGCGGCAACGACAGCGTCACCCTGGGCGACGGCAACAACACCGTATTGGGCGGCTTGGGCGTAGATATCATCAGCACGAGCGCCGGCAGTGACACGATTTTGGGCGATAACGGCTTTGTCCAGATGGATGCGGAAGGCAACAACTTTGCTCAGGTGGCTACCAATTCGCAGAGTACGACTGGTGGCACGATCACGGATCTGGGCGGTGGCGACGTCATTACCGGCGGCACGGGTGACAAGACCGTGCTCGGCGGTGATGGGGCCGATGCCGTCACCTTGGCAACGGGCAACCACACCGTGGTTGGCGACAATGGCGCGGTGACTTACGTGACGTTGGGCGCAACCGGCGCCGGCAACATACTCAGCTATACGACAACCGACACGGTGGCGACTACCGGTGGCGGCGATACCGTTACCTTGGGCGACGGCAACAACGTCGTGCTGACCGGCACGGGTAGCGATGCGATCACCACCGGCACGGGTACCGACACGATAGTTGGCGATGGCGGTACGGTGACTATGAACGCAACCGGAACCTTGTTCGAGTCCATTGACAGCACGATGCCACTGCTCGGCGGAAACGATGTGATTACATCCGCCGACGGTACCAAGACGATTCTGGGTGGGGTGGGTGCCGATACGGTTTCGGTTGCCACAGGTACCCACTACGTGTCCGGCGATAACGCAAGCCTGACCTATTACACGAGCGGCGTTCTGGGCGGAATCGTGACCACCAATCCTGGCGTGGGCGACTCTGACGTCATAACCGCGGTGGGCGGCGACACGGTAGTCCTCGCCGGTGTAGGCAATGACAGCGTGACGACCGGCGCCGGCAAGGATGCGTTGCTTGGCGACAATGGCTTCGTAACGTTTGACGGCGCCGGCATCCTGGCAAATGCCGAAACCACAGACCCATTGATAGGCGGCGATGATGTCATGTCGTCCGGAGACGGCAACGGGGTATTGATCGGCGGCAGCGGCGCCGACAATCTCCTGGGGGGAGGTGGGCAGGATCTGATGATTGGGGATAGCGGACGGGTAAGCTACTCCACTGGCGGCGTTCTCCGGCTCGTCGAGACTCTTGATACGATGACCGGTACCCTGGATCAGATCAATGGCGGCGGCGGACAGAACGTCATATTCGGCGGTGCCGAACTGGACATTATTGTCGGCAACCTGACCAACGACATCCTCGCTGGCGATTACGGCAGTGTCACGTTTGATCCTTCGGGCTTCGTAACTTCGTTTATTCGATACTCGCCGGGCACGGCAGACCTGATCGCTCAAGTGCAGGAGGAACTGTTTACCTACACCACCACCCCGAGCAACACCATCCCGGTGGGTACGGTCTATGTTGCCAGCGAGCCAGATCCGGCCACCACCGGTGCGACCTCCACCTACACCGTACACCTGTCTGATTTCGTGACGCTGAGCAGCATATCCGGCTACGAATTCACTCACAGCGGCGAAAGTGCGCGGTCGACCGCAGAAGCGGCCGGGGAAACCGGCCGCGCACCCGGGGCTCAAGATGGTCGCCCGTTCGACGGCGGTGCGTCGGACGATCTGGGTGACACGTCAGGCAGGCGACGCGGTGCTGGCGGTCAGGGCGATGTACTCCAGCGTGAGGGCAGCAAGACTGGCGAAAGCAGCGACCAAGTTCGCGGGCAGGGTCAAGGCGAGACGACAAGCGAACCCGATGCCGGTACGACGCCGCCTTCCGGTGAGCAGGTCAATCCGCAAGACCCACCGCGGACCGCGCCGAGCGGGTCGGACGAATTGCCTCCTGGCGCCGAGCTGCCTGGCGAACTCGACGGCGTACCGCGTCAGCAGCAATCCGGAGATCAGCCCTCTGCAGGAGTTGGCCTCATTGCATGGGATGCGGTGCCGGCTGCGACGGGGGCCGATCCCGCAGCAGGACGTGGCAATCCTGTTGAAATGCTGCTGGCCGGGCTGCTCGGGGCCCAATCCTGGTATTCGCGGGTCCTGGATAAGCGCGCGCAGCCGGGCACGCCGACCTCAGGGACTGCTGGGATAAGCGGCGATGCGCGCCGTGGGCAGTGGCTGCATACCGCGGGTGCCGATCAGGGCAAGCCCGAGGTGCTGCTTGATCGCCGTGCCCGGCCTCGTCCCGAGTCCGACCGCAAGCTGCCGTCTGGCGCGATCGAGAAGACCGCGCAAAAATGGATGGATAGCGGATACGGCTTGCATTCGAGCGTCCAAAACACCCACTATGGCGATAAGATAGCCAGCCGTGCTGTTATCGACTGGGGCAGCGAAGTCGAGCCGCAGCCGGTCACGGGCGAAGCAATTGCCAGTACTGCAGGATCGCAGAAACCAAACTGAGGACGAAATATGGCCAAGAGCAATACCGGAGAAACAGCAGCGACTGAGACCACGAAGCAGGCGAGCGACGTGCAGAAGGTTGTTTGGGATGATTCGCGCATGAATACGTCCTATTCGAACGTCTGCAACGTGCTTGGGTCACGCGAAGAAATCACCCTGCTGTTTGGCGCCAACCAGGCATGGCATTCGGCGCAGAAGGAAGTGAAAGTGTTGCTTTCCGATCGGATCGTGCTCAACCCCTACGCCGCAAAGCGCTTGGCGGGCCTGCTCGATCGCGTACTCACGGAATATGAGGCACGTTACGGGCAACTCAAAACCGACGCTTGAGCATAGCTGCGTCCACCTGTAAATCGGGGGCACGACCCTTGCGCCGTGCCCCCTTGATCACCAAGTAAATGAATCGTTGAACCCCCACCTGCCTTCCCCTGTGCTGGATGCGGAGTCGTCCCCCGCTGCCACGGCAAGCGATGCGGATTTGCTTTGGCAAGCCTGGTCGAACTGCGCTTCAGTCGAAGCGGCTGGCCAGGCCTGGTTGGCACTGCAGTGCTCGCAAATCAGCGGCGCATTGCACGGCGTTCTGGTTCTCGGCGCACCCGACACCGGTCCCTATGTTCCGGTAAGCGTCTGGCCTCCGGGCCAGGCCGCCACCGCGTTGATGGCCGAAGTGGCCGACAACGCCCTGGCACAGAGGCGTCCGCTGATCGTCAGCAAGCATCCCCACGCGGTTGTCGCGTCGCCTGTGCTGGTGGGCGGTCATTTGCACGGATTGGTCGCTGTCGAAAGCTCGGCCCAGCGGGAATCCGAGTTGCGGCAACAGTTGCAGCAGTTGCGCTGGGGCTGTGGCGGCCTTGAAGCCGTTCTGCGGCGCGAGCAGTCGCAAGACGAGCAGAAAACCCGTGAACGTCTTATGGCCACGCTTGACATGGTGGCATCGGCTCTGGCGGAAGAGGGTTTTCAATCCGCTGCTCAGGCACTGGCAACGGATCTCGCCATTCGTCTCGATTGCGACCGGGTCAGCATCGGCTTTGTCCGGGAACACAACACGCATGTCGTGGCGGTTTCGCACAGCGCCGAGTTCGGCGAACGAATGAACTTGATTCGGGCCATCGGCATGGCCATGGACGAGGCACTCGATCAGCGTTCGATCATGGTGCTGCCCGTGCGTGACGATGAAATCCTGGTTACCCGCGATCACACGGCACTGGCGCGGCAATTCGGTAGCGACTATGTCCTCACCATACCGTTTACCGCCGGTGAGCTGACGACCGGAGCCTTTACTTTCGAGCGATCGGGTGATCAGGCTTTCGATGCTGCGACGGTGGAGCTGTGTCAGGCGGTAGTTGCACTTGGCTCGCGGGTGCTTGAAGGCAAGCGCCTGAACGAGCGTCTTCTGGCAGCCCGCATCAAGGATGCGGCGCAGGGGGAACTGCGCAAGTTCATCGGTCCGCGACACTTCGGACGCAAACTGGCTGCGTCCGTGGCGATGCTGCTGGCCGTCTTCTTCAGCTTTGCCAGCGGCGAACATCGTGTCGCGGCAAACGCCACCCTCGAGGGCGCAGTGCGGCGCGTACTGGTGGCACCCTTCGACGGCTATGTGGCAAGCGCAATGCATCGTGCCGGTGACGTGGTTGCCGCCGGCAACGTGCTGGCGACACTCGATGACCGTGACCTGCGACTGGAATACTACAAATGGACCAGCCAGCGCTCGCAATACGCCAAGCAGTATCAGGAGGCCGTCGCCCAGCATGACCGGGCCCAGAGCAGCATCACCTTGTCACAGGTGCAGCAGGCCGATGCCCAGATGAATCTGCTCGTAGAGCAGCTTTCGCGCACGCAAATTGCCGCCCCTTTTGCCGGCATCGTCGTCAGCGGCGATCTGCACCAGTCGCTCGGCAGCACGGTGCGCCGCGGTCAGGTGCTGTTCGAGGTCGCACCGCTCAATGCTTACCGGGTAATCCTGGAAGTCGATGAAAGCGACATTACCTCGGTGGTCGGTGGCCAGGCAGGCGCGCTGGCGCTCACCTCGATTCCTGGCGAGGTCTTCCCGCTGACCGTCACCCAGGTCACGCCGGTCGCCGTGGCACGCGAAGGGCGCAGCTATTTCCGCGTCGAAGCCATGCTGGCGCGTAGCTCGGATCGCTTGCGACCCGGCATGGAAGGCGTGGCCAAGGTTGAAACCGGCAACCGCAAGCTGATCTGGATCTGGACTCACAAATTCGTCGATTGGCTGCGTCTGACGCTATGGTCCTGGTTCTAGCACTCCTGCCGCAGGCGATGCCGTGAGCCAATCCCTGTTCAGCACCTCCTGGTACCGCGTGGCGTCGATCCGTCCGCGTCTGCGCAACCATGCGCAGATCCACCGCCACATCTACCGCGACAGCGTCTGGTATGTGCTGCAAAACCATTCGACGGGAAAGTTTCATCGCTTCACCCCGGTGGCTAACCTGATCATCGGCCTGATGGACGGACGGCGCACCCTTCAGGAGATCTGGGACATCGCCTGCGACCGACTCGGCGACGAGGTGCCAACCCAGGACGAAGTCATCAAGTTGCTTTCGGATCTGCATCGTGCCGACGTCCTGCAAAGCGATGCCCCGCCCGACCTCAAGGAACTGCAGCAACGGCGCATCAAGCATGTGCGCATGCGCTGGAAGCAGTATCTCGGCAATCCGCTTTCGCTGCGAATCCCGCTGTTCGATCCCGACCGCATGCTCAACCGGCTGATGCCATTCGTCAGGCCGCTGCTTGGTTGGCGGGGAACAGCTCTTTGGTTTGCGGTCGTGGGCTGGGCTGTGATCCTGATCGCCATGCACTGGACCGAATTGTCCGGCGATGTGATCGACCGGGTGTTTTCGGTGGAAAACCTGCTGCTGATCTGGTTCGTGTTTCCGCTGATCAAGGCCCTGCATGAACTCGGCCACGCCATTGCGACCAAGATCGACGGTGGCGAGGTGCATGAGATGGGCATCATGTTGCTGGTGCTGATGCCGATCCCCTATGTCGATGCGTCCAGTGCCACTGCGTTTCGCGACAAACGCAGCCGCATGTTGGTCGGCGCTGCCGGCATGCTGCTGGAAATATTCATCGCTGCGCTCGCGGTCTTCGCCTGGGTGAACCTCGAACCGGGCATCGAGCGCGCCATTGCCTACGACGTGATACTCGTTGCCGGTGTCTCGACGCTGCTGTTCAACGCCAATCCCTTGCTGCGCTATGACGGCTACTACATCCTTGCCGACTGGCTGGAAATTCCCAATCTGGCGCAGCGCTCGAATGAGTATCTCGGCTATCTGGTCAATCGCTATCTGTTCGGCTTGGAAGGCGGGCGCTCGCCGACGGCCGCTCGCGGCGAACCGGGATGGTTCGTGTCCTATGCCATAGGCTCGTTTGCCTACCGCATGTTCATGATGGTTTCCATCGCGCTGCTGGTGGCCAGCCAGTTCTTTTTTGTCGGCGTGGTGCTGGCAATCTGGGCCTTTGCCACGATGCTGGTGATCCCCGCGGTGAAGAAACTGCACTATCTCTTCGCCAGCCCCCAACTCGATAGCCACCGGCAACGCGCGCTGCTATCGAGCGGCGTCATCGTGCTTCTGGTTCTGGCGATCTTTGCCTGGCTCCCGGCGCCGTCCTCGACACAGGCCGAAGGCGTCATCTGGGCACCCGAGGAGGCCACGGTGCGCAGCACCGTCGATGGCTTCATCACCCGTGTCGTCGCCAAGCCCGGGCAGCAGGTTCGTCGCGGCGATGTCCTCATCGAATGCGAAGATCCCGAGCTTGCCGCGCGCACCCGGGTCCTTCAGGCCCAGCTCGACGAACTCGAAGCCCGCTACAACGCTTCGATCATCTCGAAGCGGGTTCAGGCCGACATGATCAACGAACAAAAGTCTCACTTGCTCGCCGCGCTGGAACTCGCCAACAAACGCCAGGCAGAACTGCAGGTGCGCAGTCGGTCGGACGGTATTTTCGTCATGGAGGATGTGCCGAATGCCCCGGGGAAATTCACCCAGCGCGGCGAGATCCTCGCCTACGTTACCAACAGTGCCGCCAGCCACGTGCGCGTAGTGGTCGCGCAGTCCGCCGAGAATCTCGTCAGCCAGCGCACGCGCAAGGTCGAGATTCGTCCGGTAGGGAGCGTGGGGCAACCGTTCGAGGCACAGATCAAGCGTGAGGTGCCGGCGGCGACGGATGAACTGCCGAGCATGACCCTGAGTCTTCAGGGCGGCGGCAAGATCGGTCTCGATCCGACCAAGCCGGGCGACAGCAAGGCGCTGGAGAAGCTCTTCATCCTGGATCTCGATCTAGCCGCCGGCGCGCCGACAAACTATATCGGCGGACGCATTTACGTTCGTTTCGAACATCAGCCGGAACCTCTCGCCGAGCAGTGGTACCGCGAGGCCCGGCGTGTCTTTCTCAAGCGCTTCAATGTTTGACGCCGTCGCGCCAGCGCCGACTTTTGACCAGATCTACCCCGAGCAGGGCGAGATCGGCAACGACGAGTGGCTCGATCGCCTCGGCGTCGCGGCGACCGGACGCATCCGCCGTGCCTTGCGCGCGCGACCCGAGCGCATCAACTCCATTCTCGACCGGGTTGCCCTGGTTGCCGGGCGATACGAGGGCCTGGATCGGGATGGCTTGCGCGAGGCGGCACGTGCACTCAAGCGACAACTGCGGCGCGACGGACTGCGCGACGAACTTGTCGCAGAGGCGTTTGCGCTGGTTCGGGAAACCGCCGATCGGCTGCTGGGCATGCGCCACTTCGATGTCCAACTGATCGGCGGCTGGGTGCTGATCAACGGCATGGTTGCCGAAATGCATACGGGGGAGGGCAAGACCCTCACCGCCACCCTGCCGGCCTGTACGGCAGCGCTGGCGGGAATTCCGGTGCACGTCATCACGGTGAATGATTACCTGGTCGCCCGCGACTGCGAACTGATGCGCCCCATTTACGAGACGCTCGGCCTCAGCGTCGCGGCGGCGACCGCCGACATGGACCACCAGGCGCGGCAACGTGCCTATCGGGCCGATGTCGTCTATTGCACCAACAAGACCGTGGTCTTCGATTACCTGCGCGATCGCATCCTGCTTGGCGCCAGTTCGAGTTCGCTGCACCTCAAGCTGGAAAAGATCTATGGCGCCGATGCCCGGATCCGGCGCTTGCTGCTGCGCGGACTGAATTTCGCCATCGTCGACGAGGCCGACAGCGTGCTGGCCGACGAGGCGCGCACGCCGCTGATCATCTCGGCCGAGGTGAAGACCGACGATGAAGCTCTGGTGGCGCGCCAGGCGCTCCAACTGGCCGAGCAACTCGTCGTCGGTGACGACTATCTGGTGATCAAGGCCGAACGTCGGGTCGCTCTGACCCAAGCCGGACACCAGCGCTTCATCGACCTCTGCAAATCCTTCGGGGGCGTCTGGGCCGGCGCCATGCGCCGCGAGGAACTTGTGACCCAGGCATTGACGGCACTCCGGCTGTTCGTCCGCGACGAGCACTATCTGGTGCGCGAGGGAAAAATCCAGGTGGTCGACGAATTCACCGGACGCGTGATGGCCGACAGGTCGTGGGGGCAGGGCCTGCATCAACTGATCGAAACCAAGGAAGGCTGCGAGGTCACTTCGCGCAAAGAACCCTTGGCGCGCATCAGCTACCAGCGTTTCTTCCGGCGTTACCTGCATTTGTCCGGCATGACCGGAACCGCGCGGGAAGTGGCCGGCGAACTCGGCGCCGTGTACGGTCTGGCCGTGGTGCCGGTGCCGACGCATCGTCCGAGCAAGCGGATCTACGTGCCGGATCGCATATTCGACACCGAAGAAGAGAAATGGCGCTGCATCGCCGATCGGGTCGCCGAACTCAACGCCATGGGTACGCCGGTGCTGCTGGGTACCCGCTCCGTGGCGGCGTCCGAGGTGGCGAGCCGGCTCCTTGGCGAGCGCGGAATCGAGCATAAAGTGCTGAGCGCCAAGCAGGACCACGAGGAAGCGGATATCGTCGCCGCGGCAGGCGATCTCGGCCGCATCACGATCGCCACCAACATGGCCGGACGCGGTACCGACATCAAGCTTGGACCGGGCGTCGAGGAACGGGGCGGCCTGCATGTCATATTATCCGAACGGCATGAAGCGGGGCGCATTGACCGCCAGTTGGGCGGGCGTTGCGCGCGCCAGGGCGATCCGGGCCATTTCGAGGCCATCCTGTCACTGGAAGATCCTGTGGTGCTGCCATTCCGGGGCGGCCTGCTGGAATGGCTGCTGCGCCGCTTTATCCGCAGCGACGGCCCGAAGGCCCAGGCGGCGAAGAAACGCTTCATCGATTATGCGCAATGGCGCACCGAAAGAACGCAATCCGGAGTCCGGCGCAAACTGCTCAAGTCGGACAAGCAGCAAGGCGATATTCTGTCCTTCTCGGGCAGACCCGAATAGCCACATGAGGAAATGCACATGCAGCAACTATCAATCGCGGTTTTGACGGCGGCGCTATTGCAGCTCAGCCTGCCTGCGGCCCAGGCCGCCGACCTGCCGCCGCCGCCGCGGCCGGGCGTCGCATCCGTCGCACCGCCACGGCCGGTGATCGCCGTGCAGAGCGGCAATACCGGGAAGAAACTCGGCGACGAGATGGAATGCCTGCTCGAACCGCACCTGGTCGCCAATGTCGGCAGCCCGGTCGAAGGCACCCTGAACCAGGTGCTGGTCGATCGCGGATCGGCGGTTGGCAAGGGGCAAGTGGTGGCGCGCCTGAATTCTTCCGTGGAGGCGGCCAATCTCGAATTGCGCATGGCCCAGGAAGAATTCGGCAAGCGCAAGGTCGAACGCAACAAGGAACTGTTCAGCAAGGAACTGATTTCGGCCAACGAAAAGGACGAGATCGAAACCCAGACGCGGATCGCCGGGCTCGAAGTCAAGCAGCAGCAGCAGGTGCTCGAACAGCGCTCGATACGCAGCCCGCTCAACGGCGTCGTGGTCGAACGCTTCCTCGGACCCGGCGAGCGCGTCGCCAATGAAAAGCCGATACTCAGGATCGCGCAGATCGATCCCCTCAATGTCGAAGTCATAGCGCCGGTGGAGCTGTTCGGCGCCATCCAGCCGGGCATGGCCGCCGAAATCAGACTCGATCCGCTGCTGAGCGGCGTTTACAAGGCCAGGGTGGTGGTGGTCGACCGGGTCATCGATGCCGCCAGCGGAACCTTCGGCGTTCGTCTCGAACTTGCCAACCCCGGCAACAAGGTTCCGGCCGGCATCAAATGCAGGGCGCGCTTTCCGGCCCGATGAGCGCACCCGGCCGCGAGGCGGAGGCGCCTGCCGAAAGGGCAGGGCGCCTGCTTGCCCGCCTGCTGACCGAGCCGCTCGAAGGCTATGAAAAATCCTTCAAGATGAGCGCCGGACGGCTGCTCGGCAACCGCTTCCTGGTCGGCATCCCGGCCGCGCAGATGGTGCCGTCGAAGCTGTTTGCCATCTGCGACGAACTCGACATGCCCGGCGATTTTCGTTCACCCCTGCAGCATGAACTGAACGGTGCCGACACGATCCATTTCGGCTTCGAGGAAGGCCAGGGCAACGGACTCTTCAAGCTTTACCTGGAATACTGGAGCCGTCTGAATCGGGCACGTGCCGCCGGCGACGAATCGGTGCTGCTGCATCGGGCCTTCAAGTGGGATGCGCTGGACCATAGTCGGCGCGCCGTGGCCGACTACCGCTGCTTTCTGCGCCTGTCGCGCGAGCAGACGCTGCAGCGGATTGCCGGCATCTACCGCGACGACGCGCATCCCGCTTTCGGGCTGGCGCGGCAATTGGTCGGGTTGGCGGCAGCGCGAACCAGCGAGAAATTGATGTATCTGGAGGTCAGCGAGGAAGGCAATCCGCGCGCGTCCTTCGATCTCAATTTCCATGCCGCCGATTTCAAACTGCGGGAGATCGAGCCGCAACTGATCGCAATGTCCCGCCACTACGCGCTCCCCGTCGAACAGTTCACCGCTTTGTGGCGCGGCATCGCGGAGCAAACACTGGGACACCTGTCGGGCGGCCTGAGTCGCGACGGACGCGACTTCATGACGATTTACTATGATCCGCGCGGCTGATTCGCTGCCGTGGATCGCGCTGCGCAAGCCGGCAAGGCGCGGACCGGAGCAAGCCGGATGACATTCATCATCGCCGTCGCGGCGCCCATCGGCGGTGGCAAGACAGCCCTGGTCAAGGGCCTCGCGCAGGCCTTGAACGGCGCGTCGACGCTGCATTTCGATGATTACGAACTCGCCACCCGGAAAACGCCGGAGGAACTGGCCCGCTGGCTGGCGGCGGGCGCCGATTTCAACGAGCTCAGCGCGCCGGGCCTGCTGTCCGCCCTGCAGGCCCTGAAGCGCGGCGAACCTGTGACCGATCCCGCCGGCGGCCAGGCGATCCTGCCCGGCGACTGCCTGATTCTGGAAATGCCCCTCGGCCGCGCCTATGCCGAGACCGCCGAGCTGATCGACGCCGTGATCTGGCTCGACATTCCGCTCGACGTCGCGCTGGCGCGCAAGCTGCGGGAATTCACCGCGCAGGCGCTCGCCGATGAGAGTGAAGATCCGCGCGGATTCCTGCGCTGGCTGGATGCCTACCTGGACCAATACACGGAACAGGTGCGCGCCATCCTGCAGTTGCAGCAGCAGCGCGTGGCCGCCGGCGCGGACATCGTGCTCGACGGCCTGCGGCCGCCGCATGCCCTGATTGCCGAGGCCCGTCAGGCGCTCGACGGCATCCGGGCCTTGCGGGACCGGGGCTAGCGCCGGAATGGCCGCAACAACTCCGGGCAAACCGCCGCGCCTGTCCTTCCTGGCGGGCCTGCTGCCCTTCCTGCTGCCTTATCGGGCGCGCATCGCGCTTGCCTTCGTGCTGCTTTGCCTGGGGTCCGCGACCATCCTGCTGGTGCCGCTGGCTTTTCGCGACCTGCTCGATTTCGGCTTTGGCGCAGGGCAGCGGCCGGCGGGCGGGCTGTTCGGCGCCTTGAGCCTGAACGGGCACTTCATCGCCCTGTTCGGCCTGGCGGCATTCTGGGCGCTGGTGGTGTCGGCGCGTTTCTACACCGTATCCTGGGTCGGCGAGCGGGTCACCGCGGACCTGCGCAGCGCCGTCTATGCGCGCGTGCTGGCGCAGTCGCCGCAATTCTTCGAGACCCTGCAGACCGGGGAG
Organism: Sulfuritalea sp.; assembly: GCA_030696505.1. GTDB lineage: Bacteria > Pseudomonadota > Gammaproteobacteria > Burkholderiales > Rhodocyclaceae > Sulfuritalea. Next base: position 12,088 of record JAUYSD010000009.1, read on the forward strand.
GTGTTGTCGCGGCTGACCGGCGACACGACGCTGATCCAGACCGTCGTCGGCAGTTCGATTTCCATGGGTCTGCGCAGCCTGTTCCAGTTCATCGGCGGCATGGTCATGTTGGCCGTCACGAGCTTCTACCTGTTTTCGCTGAATCTGGGCCTGATGGCCTTGCTGACGCTGCCCATCATCGCCATCGGGCGCAAGGTGAAAAAGCTCTCGCGCGAATCCCAGGATCGGATTGCCGATGCCTCGGCGCTGGCCGGCGAGATACTCAACGCCATGCCGACGGTGCAGGCCTATACCCAGGAAAAGCAGGAAACCAGGCGCTTCGCCGAGCGCACGGAGCAAAGTTTCCTGACCGCGATCCGCCGCACCCGGGTGCGTGCGGCGCTGACCGTGCTGATCATCACGGCGGTGATGGGCACCATCATTTTCGTGCTCTGGATAGGTGCGCGACAGGTGCACGAAGGCAGCATGAGCGGCGGCCAACTGGCGTCCTTCGTCCTTTATGCGGCGCTGGTTGCCGGCGGCGTGGGCACCATGGCCGAGGTCTGGGGCGACGTGATGCGCGCCGCCGGCGCGACCGAGCGCCTGCTGGAACTGCTGCATGCAGAAACCGCCATCCGCGAGGTGCCGGCGCCGCTGACGCCGGCGCATCCGGCACAGGCGGCGATCAGCTTCGACCATGTCTGTTTTTCCTATCCGGCCCGGCCGCAGACGCGCGCGCTGGACGACATCTGCCTGGAGATCGCACCGGGCGAGAGCGTCGCCCTGGTCGGCCCCTCCGGTGCCGGCAAGACCAGCATGTTCCAGGTCCTGCTGCGTTACTACGAGGTGTCGACCGGCGGCGTCCGGCTCAACGGGCAGGATCTGCGGCAGTTGAGCCTGCACGACCTGCGCCGCGGCATCGCCATCGTGCCGCAGGACCCGGTGATCTTTTCCGCCAACGCCCTGGAGAACATCCGCTACGGCCGAGCCGATGCAAGCGATGCCGAGGTCATGCAGGCGGCGCGGGCGGCCCGGGTGGACGAATTCATCGAGCGCCTGCCGGAGGGCTATCAGACCTTTCTCGGGGAGCGCGGCACGCGCTTGTCCGGCGGTCAGCGCCAGCGCATCGCGATTGCCCGCGCCATCCTGAAGGGCGCGCCCCTGTTGCTGCTCGACGAAGCCACCAGCGCCCTCGATGCG
>JAUYSD010000015.1 GCA_030696505.1 Sulfuritalea sp.
CCATGGGCGCAACAGAAGCGCCAAAGCGACGACGACCAGCGCCGCCACTGCGAGATAAAAGGAGATCATGAGTTGGATTGGTCCAGCAAGGCCGCAGCGCGGCGACGTTCTTCTTCGGAAAGTTCGGGTGCGGCGACTTCCCTGGCGCGTCGCCGCAGGAAGGCAATCAGCGCAGCAATGCCGCCCGCCAGCAAGAGAAAGGGCCCGCCCCAGAGCAGCCAGGTGGTCGGCTTCACCGGTGGCCGGTAGCGCACGAAATCGCCATAGCGGGCGACCATGAAGTCGAGAATTTCCTTGTCTGTCTTGCCTTCGCCGATCATCTTGCGAATCTCGCGGCGCAAATCCTGCGCCAGTTCGGCATGCGAACCGGACAGCGACTCGTTCTGGCAAACGAGACAGCGCAACTCTTCGCTGATCGCCACCATGCGCTTTTCCACTTCGAGGTCGGCCGCCATCGGCGCCGCCTCCTTGGCCATCGCCGCGGCGGAGAAAATCAGCACACACCAGACCAACAAGCTGCTCAGCTTCATTTCGACAACTCCGCGACCAGGGGCAGGATCTGCTTCTGCAGCGATTCCGGGGTGATCGGACCGGTGTGCTTCATGCGGATCATGCCGGCCTTGTCGATCACATAGGTTTCCGGCACGCCATAGACGCCGTAATCGATGCCGACGCGACCGTCGGCATCGACCGCCGACAGCACATAGGGATCGCCGAACTGCGCCAGCCAGCCTTTCGCGTCGGCCTCCTGGTCCTTGTAGTTCAGACCGACCACCGGCAGCTTGCCCTCTTTGGCGAACGCCACCAGCAGGGGATGCTCCTGGCGGCAGGAAACGCACCACGAGGCCCAGACGTTGAACAACCAGACCTGGCCCTTCATGTCGGCCGGCGAAAAACTCTTGCCGGCCGCCGCCAGTTGCGGCAGCGTGAATGCCGGTGCCGGCTTGTCCTTCAACGGCGAGGGCACGTCGCGCGGGTTCAGGGTCAGGCCGACGGCGAGGAACACCACCAGCACCACGAACACCCCCAGCGGAATCAGGAAACGCTTCATGCCGCGGCTCCGGCCGGAATCCCGGCGGCGGCCCCGGCCTTGAGGCGCAGGCGGTAGCGCCGGTCGAGCATGGCGATGAAACCGCCCAGGCCCATCAGCAGGCAACCGCCCCAGACCCAGTCGACGAAGGGCTTGTAATAGACCCTCACGCTCCAGGCACCCGTATTGTCGAGCGGTTCGCCGAGCGAGACATACACGTCGCGCGTGAAGCCGGCGTCGATCGCGGCTTCTGTCATTGGCATCTGCGACGAGAAATACTGGCGCTTCTCCGGATGCATGGTCTTCAGCACGCGGCCGTCCTTGGACAACTCGACGGTGCCGACCGAGGCGCGGTAGTTCGGGCCGGGAGCCGATTTCACGCCGATCAGGCGGAAGCCGTAGCCGCCGACCTGGACGGTATCGCCCGGCTCCATGCGCACGTCCTTCTCCTCCTGATAGCCGCCGACCATGGCGACCCCGATGACGAACACGGCAATGCCCAGGTGCGCGATCTGCATGCCCCAGAACGCCGCCGCAGGCCTGCCGGTCTTGATGCGGTCCACGATCTGGAACACGCCGCTGGCGGTGATCCACACTGCCAGCAGTGAGCTCAGCGCGGTGAGCGGCGTCCACGCCCCCATCAACAGCGGCAGCGCGATGCCGGCGATGACCGCCAGTGCCATGCTGACCCGCAGCCGGCTCGCAATAGACTTGAGGTCGGCGTGCTTCCAGTTTGCCATGGGGCCCACCGCCATCAGGATCAGCAGCGGCACCATGACCGGCACGAAGACCGCGTTGAAGTAAGGCGGGCCGACCGACAGCTTGCCCATGCCGAGTGCATCGATCAGCAGCGGATACAGGGTGCCGAGCAGCACGCTGCCGGTGGCCACCAGCAGCAGCACGTTGTTCATCAGCAGCATGGTCTCGCGCGACACCAGGCCGAAGTTGCCGCCGGCGCTGACCTTGGGCGCGCGCCAGGCGAACAGCGCCAGCGAACTGCCGACCACCACCACCAGCAGGGCCAGGATGAATATGCCGCGACGCGGGTCGGAGGCGAAGGCATGGACCGAGGTCAGCACGCCGGAGCGGACCAGGAAGGTGCCGAGCAGGGACAGCGAAAACGCCGCGATCGCCAGCAGCACCGTCCAGTTCTTGAAGGCGCCGCGCTTTTCGGTCACGGCCAGCGAATGTATCAGCGCCGTGCCCACCAGCCAGGGCATGAAGGAGGCGTTCTCCACGGGATCCCAGAACCACCAGCCGCCCCAACCCAGCTCGTAATAGGCCCACCAGCTGCCCAGCGCGATGCCGAGCGTGAGGAAGACCCAGGCTGCGGTAGTCCACGGCCGCGACCAGCGCGCCCAGGCGGCGTCGAGCCGGCCCGAAATCAGCGCCGCGATGGCGAAGGCAAAGGCTACCGAAAATCCGACGTAACCCATGTAGAGCATCGGCGGATGAAACACCAGGCCGGGATCCTGCAGCAGCGGATTGAGGTCGCGGCCTTCCGCGGCCGCCGGCAACAGGCGTTCGAAAGGGTTCGAGGTGAACAGGACAAAGGCCAGCAGGCCGATGCCAACCAGGCCCAGCACCGCCAGCACGCGCGCCACCATGACTTCCGGCAACTGACGCGAGGCCAGCGAGACCGCGGCACCCCAGCCTGCCAGCATCAGCACCCACAACAGCAGGGAACCTTCGTGACCGCCCCAGACGGCCGAGAAACGATAGAGGGTCGGCAACTGGCTGTTGGAATGGCCGGCGACATAACTCACCGAGAAATCGTTGGCGAGAAAGCTCTGCGCCAGACAGGCGAACGAAATGGCGATCAGCACGAATTGCGTCTGCGCCGCCGGTCGCGCCAGCGCGATCCAGTGCTGCTGCCCGCGCTGGGCGCCGACCAGCGGCAGCACCCCTTGCACGATCGAAACCACGAAGGCGAGGATGAGAGCGAAGTGTCCGAGCTCAGGAGTCATGGCTTTTCTGTACCTGGTTTATGGCCTGCCGGAATCCCGGCGACATGTGATGTGCTTGCGTCCGTCGCGTCGCAACCCGGCTTTCACTGCGCCCCCGAAGCGCCAGCAGCGACACTGCCGGGCTCACTTGGCTGCCGTCGTGGCTGCCGTCGGATTCTGGGCTTTCTGCGCCTGGTCGAGCGCGTGCTGGGCTTCCGGCGGCATGTAATTTTCATCATGCTTGGCCAGGACTTCGGTGGCGGCAAAGATGCCGTCGCCGCCCAGTCTGCCCTGCACCACCGCGCCCTTGCCGTCACGGAACAGGTCGGGAAGGATGCCGGTGTAAGCCACCGGAATCTCCTTGGCCATGTCGGTCATGACGAAATGCACCGTCATGTCCTGGCGCTTGATCGAGCCTTCCTTGACCAGGCCGCCGATGCGGAAGGCCTTGCCCTGTGGCGCCTTGCCGGCGGCCACCTCGGTGGGAGTGACGTACAGCGCGATGTTGCTGTCCAGCGCGTTCAGCGTCAGCACGGCGGCGACGGCCAGCGAGGCAAGGCCGCCCAGGATCAGGGCGATGCGTTTTTGTCTGGGTTTCATGAATTTTTCTGTTGGAGTTCGAGTTCGTCGGCGAGTCGTTCGCGGGCCAAACTCTTGCGAACGTCGCTAAGACGCCGCCTGGCCAGAAAAGGTTCCGCGATCATCAACAGCGCGCAAGCACCGAAGCTGCCCCAGACGTACAGGGCGTAACCGCCCATGGCGAAGAATTCACCGACGCTATTCCACTGCATGCTTGACCCATTCCGTGTGTCGCTCGCGTTCGAGGATGATGGCGCGCACCCGCATCAGCGCCACGGCAATCGAATACATCCAAAACGACAGGGCCATCAACAGCATGCCCCAGAGCATGGTCTGCGCCATCGACGGCGCCTTGTTGAGATTGATCGTGGACCCCTGGTGCAGGGTATTCCACCACTTCACCGAGAAATAAATGATGGGAATGTTGACCACGCCGACCAGCGCCAGGATCGCCCCGGCCTTGTCGGCGCGGCGGGGGTCGTCGATCGCTGCCTGCAGCGCCATGAAGCCCAGGTAGAGGAAGAACAGGATCAGTTCCGAGGTCAGGCGCGCGTCCCATACCCACCAGGCGCCCCACATCGGCTTGCCCCACAGGGCTCCGGTCCACAGCGACAGGGCCGCCATCAGGGCCCCGGTGGGCGCCAGTGCCTGCGCCATCATGCCCGACACCCGCGTGTTGAGCACCAGTCCGAGCCCGGCCCAGAAGGCCATGACCAGGTAGATGAACATCGACATCCATGAGGCCGGCACATGCACGAAGATGATCCGGTAGCCTTCGCCCTGCTGCGCATCGGTTGGCGCGACGAAGAACGAGATCCACAGTCCGCCAATGCCGAAGATGATTGCCGCGGCCCAGAACCATGGAATCATGCGCCCCGCCAGAGGGTAGAAACTCTGCGGACTGGCAAACCTGAACCACTGAATAATTGACTGTCTCACTCCAATGCAATCCTCAAAGCGGCCGTGGTCGCCCACGGCGCAAAAAAACCAGCCAGCGCCAGCATTGCCGCCAGCAGGGACAGATGCCCTCCCGCGCCAAGCCCGGCACTATGCGCTTCCACCGCGCCGGCGCCAAAAATCAGGGCCGGAATGTACAGCGGCAGTACCAGCAGCGCCAGCAGCACTCCGCCGCCACGCACGCCCAGCGTCAACGCGGCGCCTATCGCACCGATCAGCGACAACAGCGGCGTACCCAGCAACAGCGCCAGGGTCAGGATGCCCAGAGTCGAGGCGTCGAGATCGAACTGCAGGCCGAGTATCGGCGCCAACAACACCAGCGGCAAACCGCACAACAGCCAGTGCGCCAGTATTTTACCGGCAACCAGCAGCCCCAAGGGCGATGGCGACAAGGCCATCTGCTCGAGAGTGCCATCCACGTGATCCGCGGAAAACAAACGCGGCAAGCCGAGCAGGGTTGCCAGTAGCGCGGCAACCCACAGGATGCCTGGCGCGATTTTCTTCAGCAATACCGGTTCCGGCCCTATGCCGAGAGGAAACAGGCTGGTGACGATGACGAAAAAGAACACCGCCGTCAGCACCTCACTCTTGCGCCGCAAGGCAAGCAGCAGATCGCGGCGCACCGTGGCCAGGAAAGCGTTCACTGAACCACCCTCCCCCCGGCCCGCTGCGCGACTCCATAGGTTGGTTGCGCCCTCCTTGGGACGACCCGGCGGGAGGCGATCACAGTACCAGCGCCTTGCCGCCCGGCACGGGCAGCGGCTGGTGACTGGTCAGCACCGCCATCCCGCCCGTCGCCAGATGCTCGGCGATCAGGTCGCCGAGCAGGCGGACCGCGGCCACATCGAGCGCATTGAAGGCTTCGTCGAGTACCCAGATCACTGCCGGGCGCGTCAGCAATCGCGCCAGCAATACGCGCCGCTTCTGCCCGGCCGAAAGTACGCGCACCGGCAAATCCTCGCGACCGCGCAAGCCGAGCCGGACCAGGGCCGCCAGCGCCTTGGTCTCGTCGAGCCCGACACCGTCCAGCGCCGCGGCCAGCAGCAGATTCTCCAGCGGAGTCAGGTCTTCCTTGACCGCGGCATGGTGTCCGAGGTAGATCAGATCGCGGCGGAACTCGGCGGAGGGCGTCGGTTCGTTGCGCCAGCGTATTTCTCCTGCGTCGGCCGGCGAAAGCCCGACCAGAAGGCGCATCAGGCTGGTCTTGCCGGCGCCGTTTTCGCCTTGCACATGCAGCCACTCGCCCGGGTCGAGTGAGAATCCGACGTCGGTGAACAGGCGGCGTTCACCGCGCGAACAGGCAAGACCCGAAACATTGAGCATGGTCCAATTGTGCCCGAAACCGGCGCGCAGCAACTTGCGCGCGGTCAAACGGCCTGCCGCGGCGGCAGCAACACCGTCGCGATGGCCGTCAGAACCAGCACCAGGGCGGCGAAGTCCTGCCAGCGCGGTGCCTCGTTGAGGATGACCATGCCGCTGAAAACCCCGACCACCGGGACGATCAGCGAACCGAGGGAGGAAACGGCGGCCGGGACCATCTGCACCAGCTTGTTCCATGCCCAATAGCAGAACAGCAGGCCGATGAAGACGTTGTACCAGAAGCCGAACATCGGCCAGAAGCTGACGCGGCCCCATTCGACGCTTTCCAGCGCATGCCCGGTCAGCGCGATGGGTATTCCGCCGAGCAGGGCCTGCCAGGCTGTCAGCGCAGTGATGGGCATGGGCAGCGGATTGCGTTTGTAGATCACCAATCCGCCGGCCCAGAAAATCGCGGCTATCAGCATCAGGATCACTCCGGTCGGCGCGCTGCCGAGTTTCTCGAATTCGGTGCCGATCAGTAGCGCCATGCCGCCCATGCCCAGCACCAAACCGATCAGCCGGCGCCGGGTAAGGGGCTCATGAAGGAACCAGACCGAGAGCAAGGCGCTCCAGATCGGCATCGTGTAACCGAGGATGGCCGCCCGCCCGGAAGGCAGCTGGCTGACGCCGTAGATCGCGAACATGTTCCAGCCCGTGATGTTGCACGAGGCCATGGCCAGCAGTTGGCGCCAGCGACCGGCCGGGACTTGCAGGGACTGCCCGGAAAACCAGGCGATGGCGAACAGCCCGAGGGCAGCCAGCAAGATGCTGTCGCCGCGGAACATCAGCAGCGGAATCTCGGCGATGACGACTTTCATGATCGGCCAGTTGAAGCCCCAGCCGAAGGAAAGCAGACCGAGCAGGACGAGCCCGGCACGCGGAATGTGGGTGGATGACATGGGGCGCGAGTGTCGCACGCTGCGGTGGCCATTACAATCCGCCCATGCCTGCCTTCTCCCTGTTGCCACTGCTGGCCATCGCCGCCCTGCTTGCGCTGGCGGGCGCGGGGGCGATGTTGATTGCCGGCCTGGGCACGCCGCAACTGGCGGCCCATCTGGCCTTCGCACTGGGCGTGCTGCCGCTGATCCTGGCCGCCATGACTTACTTCGTCCCGGTGCTGACGCGCAGCGGCGCGACCGGTCTTGCGGCGGCATGGCCGCCCTTGCTGGCGTGGACCGGTGGGGCGCTTGCAGTGTTCGCTTTCGCCACGGATTTTTCGGCGACCGGTTTGGCCGTCGCGGCAGCGCTGGCGGCGCTGGCGGCCCTGGCGCTTGGTGGCTGGACCCTGGATCGTGCGCGCCGCATGTTCGGTCCGCGCCATCGGGGGCTGGACTGGTATCTGGCCGCGCTCGGCTTTCTGTTCCTGGCATTGCTGGCGGTTGTGCTGATGCCCTGGTTTCCCGCCCAGCGCAGCGGACTGCGCCTGTTTCACCTGCATGCCAATCTGCTCGGCTTTGTCGGGCTCACCGCCCTCGGCACCTTGCAGGTGCTGCTGCCGACCTGCCTGGGACAGCCTGATCCCGATGCCGCGATGCGTCTGCGCCGCGACCTCAAGTGGGCGGCGGCCGGGGCCCTGCTGATCGCACTCGGCGTTTCCTCGCTCCTGCCGACGTCCGTCGCGATGGCGGGACCAGGCCTAGCGCTGCTGGGTACCGCGCTTTATGGTTTTGTCGTCCTGCGCATGCTGCGCGCCTGGCAGTCGCGGTTCGGCCTCGCTTTGCTGAAACTGCACGGTGCAGCGCCCTCGCTGGCAGCGGCGGCCTTCGGCTTGCTGGCCCTGCTGGCGTTCGGTGCCGTACATGCTGCCGGCTGGCTGCCGGCGCGCCCCGCAGTGGCTGGTTTCGTCGTCGCTTTCCTGCTGCCGCTGGTGAGCGGCGCCGCCTCCCACCTGCTGCCGGTCTGGTTGCGACCGGGAGTTCAGGGCGCATGGCATAAGGCTCTGCGCGCCCGACTTTGCCGCTGGGGCGGCTTGCGCGGCCTGCTGCTCCTGCTGCTCGGCCTGGCGATTGCCGCCAACTGATCGGGAAAAGAAAAAGCCGAATCAACTAATAAGTTGATTCGGCTTGAGATTTGGTGGGTTGTGAGTGGCTCGAACACTCGACCTACGGATTAAGAGTCCGCTGCTCTACCAACTGAGCTAACAACCCGAATTTCAAATTATATATTACGGTGGTGGGTCGGGCGAGATTCGAACTCGCGACCAACGGATTAAAAGTCCGCTGCTCTACCGACTGAGCTACCGACCCAGCCTAGAAGGGCGCGAATCGTACAGACCTTCCCCAGCGCTGTCAAACCCGATCGCGATTCCGTTCAATTAAAAGAAATTGCGCCGAAACCGGCAAAAAAAAACGCAACCCGAATGGGATTGCGCTTAATCCACTCCAAAGGAGGAGGGTGGAGGAGACAGGTTCCAACACGAACTGCCACTAGGTATGCCTTGCGTCAGCCGGTGTCAGGTTGAAGAAATTCTTGCACAGGTTTTGCTGCAATGCAAGGTTTTTTTGTGCATTGCGCAACGAATTGTTGGATTACGTATCTGTTTAGGCCTATCGTTATTTATTTTGTTGATTTATAAGCAGATTATATATGACACCAAACCGGAACCAGTGACGACTGGGCAGTCCGGCAGACCCGCAGGCCGGCGCCCAATGGTGCAACGCGACAGCCACGCATGGGTACGACGGCTAGAATGCCGGCCGTAACCACAGGGAGGGACGGCAATGGAATGCACGGTACGCTGGCATGAGGGAATGAGTTTTGTTGCCGAGACCGGCAGCGGACACCTGGTATGCATGGACGGGGCGCCCGACGCGGGCGGGCGCAACCTGGCGCCACGGCCGATGGAACTGCTGCTGGCCGGCACCGGAGGCTGTACCGCCTTCGATATTGTCCTGATCCTTAAACGCGGCCGCCATGAGGTCAGCAGCTGCGAAGTGAAACTTCAGGCCGAGCGTGCCGCAACGGACCCCAAGGTTTTCACGGGGATCAACATGCACTTCGTGGTGACCGGAAACAAGCTCAAGCGCGAAATCGTCGAACGCGCCGTCAAGTTATCCGCGGAAAAATACTGCTCGGCGTCGATCATGCTAGGCAAGACGGCGACGATCACCCACAGCTTCGAGGTGGTCGAGTCAGGCGATGTATGAAAGCCTGGTCATCAGCTTCGACGAAAGCCTCATCGCCCACCTGACGGGGAGCGGAAGATCCCGGGCGCCGTAATGACCAGCCGTTTCGGCATGGCGCATCTCGTCGGCTTTCATCTGCTCCAGCACCTCCCATGACTTGCGATCCTGCGCCGGCAGGCTGGTCATGTGGCTTTCCAGGTGCCCCTCCACCTGGCGTTCGGTTTCGGCCAGAAAGCCCAGGCTCCATGCATCGCCACATTTCCCTGCGAACGCCCCGATCGCCAGCGAGCCGGCATACCACAGAGGATTGAGCAGACTCTTGCGCCCGCCAAGTTCGGCGATGCGCCGCTCCGTCCAGTTCAGGTGCTCGGTTTCCTCCCAGGCCGCCATCTCCAGCTCGCGCTTTACCGCCGGATCGCGCGAGCTCAGTGCCTGCCCCTGGTACAGGGCCTGGGCGCAGATTTCACCGCAGTGGTTGACCCGCATCAGCGCGGCGACATGGCGTTTGTCGGCCTCGCTCAGATCGCCTTCCGGCAGGTCCGCCCCAGGCATCGGTCGCCGGGTCGGGGCGGCGGCGAAGACGGCGCGCAGCGCCTTGTCGAATTCCGGAATGAGTGCGTCGATCAACGAAGCCTCCCTGGAGTCAGAGTGAATTGGGATGCTTGCCCAGACGCAAGGCGTTGCGCCCTTCGTCGGCGGTGTAAATGCCAATGCCGCCGGGGCAAAAGTAGTCGCGACTCAATGCCGCGTGATGGCGATTGACGGGTTTGTTCTCGATGGGTCGCCACTGGGCCCGCGAAGCCTGTGATCGGTTCCAGCTATTGTCGCTACGTCCCGTCGCGTAGAGTTTCCAGCTGCGATCCTTGCAATTGATGCCTTCGAAGCTGACATTGGTGGCGCCGCCGGAAGTCTTCACCACCAGGACATAGCGCACCACGCCGTCGGCGCCAACGGCCAGCGTACCGGCATCGATCAGGTACTTGTTCGTTGCTACGGCGCTGACGTAGATCTCACGCAGGTTCTCCTCTTTGGGGAAGGCGGGAAGGTCGACTTCCTTCTGCTCCTGCCAGGGTGCCTCTTCCTCGAAATTGCTGTTGAACCGCGGAAGTCCCACTGAATCTGTCATCTGGGCGAATGCATTTGCCATCAGCCCGAGCAGAAAAGCAGCCAATACAGGCTTCATTTGGCGCCGTCCACGGTATCCGTTTCCCAGCGCGGCGTGCGCTCTTCGGGATGCGCGAACAACAGGCGCGCCAACTCCATCAGGGCCGCCTCATAAACGCTGCGCTTGAATTCGATCACGCTGCCCAGGGGTATCCAGTAGCTGTTCCAGCGCCAGGCGTCGAATTCCGGGTGTTCGCTGGCGCGCAGGCAAACGTCGCTGTCGCGGCCGACCAGACGCAGCAGAAACCAGATCTGTTTCTGCCCACGGTAAGTGCTGCGCCATTCGCGGCGAATCCAGTGCTTCGGCACCTCATAGCGCAACCAGTCGCGCGTGCGACCGATGATCCGCACATGTTCGGGTTTGAGGCCGGTTTCCTCCTCCAGTTCACGCAGCATCGCCTGCTCGGGCGTTTCGCCCTTCTTGATGCCCCCTTGCGGGAACTGCCAGGAATGTTCGCGGATCCGTTTGCCCCAAAACACCTCGTTGCGACTGTTGACCAGAACGATGCCGACGTTCGGGCGAAAGCCTTCACGATCGAGCATGATGCATATTCCAATGATTGATTGGGGTCCATTCTTTCACAATCCCGCTCCGCTGGAAAGCCGCTCGCGTCGCATCTGCAAGTTGGCGGCCGCGGGTAAAATGCCTGTTTTCCGCCTTTCAGCCTACAGCCATGCGCGCCAGCCAGTTTTTCATCGCAACCCTCAAGGAAGCCCCCTCCGACGCCGAAATCGTCAGCCATCAGTTGATGCTGCGCGCCGGCCTGATCCGCCGCCTTGCCGGCGGCATATACACCTGGCTGCCGATGGGCCTGCGCGTGCTGCGCAAGGTCGAAAACATCGTACGCCAGGAGATGGACCGGGCCGGCGCCATCGAACTGCTGATGCCGGCCGTGCAGCCTTTCGAATTGTGGGAAGAATCCGGGCGTGGACCGAAATATGGCCCGGAACTGCTGCGCTTCAAGGACCGCCACCAGCGCGAATTCGTGATCGGGCCGACCCACGAGGAGGTCATCACCGACGTGGTGCGCCGCGAAATCAGGAGCTATCGCCAGTTGCCGCGCCACTTCTACCAGATCCAGACCAAGTTCCGCGACGAGATCCGCCCGCGCTTCGGCGTCATGCGCGGACGCGAGTTCCTGATGAAGGACGGCTACTCCTTCCACGCCTCCTACGCCGACCTGGAACGCGAATACCGCAACATGTACGACAGCTACAGCCGCATTTTCTCCCGCCTGGGGCTGAAGTTCCGCGCCGTGGCGGCCGACACCGGCGCCATCGGCGGCACCGGCTCGCACGAGTTCCATGTGCTGGCGGACTCGGGCGAGGATGCGATCGCCTTTTGCCCCGCATCCGACTACGCGGCGAACGTGGAACTCGCGGAAGCGGTCGCGCCGACGAAAGTTGGTGCTGGCGAGACGGTAAAACTCGCGGCGCCCATGGAAAAGAAAGCCACGCCGAACAAGACCAAATGCGAGGACGTCGCGGCCTTCCTCGGCCTGCCGCTGACGCAGACGGTCAAGGCCATCGCCGTAATGGCGGAGAAGGAAGGCGGCAGTGAATTCGTCCTGTTGCTGCTGCGCGGCGACCACGACCTGAACGAAATCAAGGCGCAGAAAGTGGTCGGCGAATTCCGCTTCGCCCGCGACGAGGAAATCGTCGACGCGCTCGGCTGCAAAGCCGGCTACATCGGCGCCGTGGGCTTCAACGGCCGGGTCGTGGCAGACCGCAGCGTCGCGGTGATGAGCGACTGCGTCTGCGGCGCCAACGAAGAAGGCTACCACCTCACTGGCGTCAATTTCGGCCGCGACCTGCCGCAGCCGGAAACCGTGGCCGACATCCGCAATGTGGTCGAGGGCGACCCCTCACCCGACGGCAAGGGCACGCTCGAACTTTGTCGCGGCATCGAAGTCGGCCACATCTTCCAGTTGCGCACCAAGTATGCGGAAGCGCTGAAATGCACTTTCCTTGATGAGCAGGGCAAGGACCAGGTCATGGAAATGGGCTGCTATGGCATCGGCGTCTCGCGCATCGTCGGCGCCGCCATCGAGCAGGGCCACGACGAGCGCGGCATCGTCTTTCCTGCCGGCATCGCCCCCTTCGCGGTCGCCATCGTACCGATGAACTACGCCAAGTCGGAAACCGTCCGCGCTGCCGCCGGCGCACTCCACGCCGAACTGCTGGCCGCCGGCATCGATGCGATCCTCGATGACCGCGATGAGCGGCCCGGCTCGATGTTCGCCGACTGGGAACTGATCGGCATACCGCATCGAGTGGTGGTCGGCGAACGCGGCCTTCTGGTCGGCAAGCTCGAATACAAGGGCCGCAGCGACACCGAGGCGACCATGGTTGCGGCCAGTGAAATGACGGCCTTCCTCAAACAGAAGCTGTGCGACGGCTAGCCCTTGCTCTGTGCCTTGCCGCTACGCTCTCGCCGACCGCAGCCCTTGCCGGCGCACAGCAGTACGAACCGCTCGCCGCTAGCGTCCAGGCTGCATTGCACGCGGCGATCGCCGATCGCGCCGCACCGGAACCGCAATTCTCCTCGATCCGGGAAAAGGTCGACTGGCTGACCGAGATGTCGTCGCGCCTCGCCCGGCGCATGCCGGACCGCGAGGCGCGCCTCGAATTTCTCAAGACCGTACATTACGAGGCCAAGCGCGCCGGCCTCGATCCGCAGATGGTGCTCGGCCTGATCCAGGTCGAAAGCGGCTTCAAGAAGTATTCGGTCTCCTCGGCTGGCGCGCGCGGCTACATGCAGGTGATGCCCTTCTGGGTAGGCCTGATCGGCAACAAGGGCAGCAACCTGTTCCACTTGCGTACCAACCTGCGCTTCGGCTGCACCATCCTGCGTCACTACCTGGACATCGAGAAAGGCGACCTCTACCGCGCACTGGGTCGCTACAACGGCAGCCTGGGCAAGCCCGATTACCCGAACATGGTGCGCGGGGCGTGGGAGAAGCAATGGCACTGGGGGCCGCGCGTGATCGGACCGCGCTAGCTTTTTCGCTGTCTCGCCCGCCGGGGCGAGTCCCGGCACGACCGTTGAAAGGCTAAGAACTCAAGAGTCGGCGCTGACGACACGGCGATTTAAAGGTGTGGTTCGACAAGCTCACCACGAACGGCATACCCGCCACGAACAGTCAGCAGGTCACCGCATCCCCGGCAACATCCCTTTCATGCCGCGCATCATTTTTTGCATTCCCCCCTTGGAGAACTGCTTCATCATCTTCTGCGTCTGCTCGAACTGATTCAGCAGGCGATTGACTTCCTGCACCGACACACCGGCGCCGGTGGCGATGCGGCGCTTGCGATTGGCCTTGATGATTTCGGGCTTGCTACGCTCCGTCGGCGTCATCGAATTGATGATGCCTTCAAGGCGCCTGACGGTCTTGTCTTCCATGCCACCGCCGGCCTTTTGCGCCATGGCGCTGAACTGCGCCGGCAGCTTTTCGAGCATGGCCGCCATGCCGCCCATGTTTTTCATCTGGCCGATCTGGTCCTTGAAGTCGTTGAGGTCGAAGCCCTTGCCCGACTTCATCTTCTTGACGAATTCCTGCGCCTTGTCCTGATCGACGCCGCGCTGGGCGTCTTCAACCAGGCCGAGGATGTCGCCCATGCCGAGGATGCGCGAGGCCATGCGCTCGGGATGGAATTCCTCTAGCCCCGTGAGCTTTTCGCCGACGCCGGCAAACTTGATCGGCTTGCCGGTGACGTGGCGCACCGACAGCGCGGCGCCGCCGCGCGAATCGCCATCGAGCTTGGTCAGGATCACGCCGGTCAGCGGCAAAGCTTCGTTGAAGGCCTTCGCCGTGTTCACCGCGTCCTGGCCGAGCATGGCGTCGACCACGAACAGGGTCTCGATCGGCTTCAGCAGCGCATGCAGATCCTTGATCTCGGCCATCATCGCTTCGTCGATGGCCAGGCGGCCGGCGGTGTCGACGAAGATCACGTCGTAGTAATGACGCTTGGCGTAATCCAGCGCGGCAGCGGCGATGTCGGCGGGTTTTTGCTCACCCGTGGATGGGAAGAAATCGATTCCGGCCTGGGCCGAAACAGCTTTCAGCTGCTCGATGGCGGCGGGACGATAAACGTCGCAACTGACCGTCAGCACCTTCTTCTTCTGTCGCTCCTTGAGCCACTTGCCGAGCTTCGCCGTGGTGGTGGTCTTGCCGGCGCCCTGCAGGCCGGACATCAGGATCACGGCCGGGGGCTGAGTGGCGAGGTTGAGGCCGACACTGGCGCCGCCCATCAGTTCGGTGAGTTCGCGATGCACGACGCCGACCAGCGCCTGGCCGGGGGTCAGCGAACCGATGACCTCCT
Source organism: Sulfuritalea sp. (assembly GCA_030696505.1). Lineage (GTDB taxonomy): Bacteria > Pseudomonadota > Gammaproteobacteria > Burkholderiales > Rhodocyclaceae > Sulfuritalea. Next base: position 14,484 of record JAUYSD010000015.1, read on the forward strand.
GTCCGAGCGCCTTTTCCTTAACACGGGCGATGAAGTCCTTGACCACCGGCAAGGCCACGTCGGCTTCGAGCAGGGCCATGCGCACTTCGCGCAGCATGTCGGAAATATTGTCGTCGGTCAGGCGCGCCTGGCCGCGCAGGTTCTTGACCACACGGCCAAGACGCTGGGTAAGGTTATCTAGCATGAATGGATGAGGGTGGATGCATTAAGAGATGGAAGGCTTGGTGTAGACTTCGCCGATGCCCGCAATCTTAATGCATCCGCTGGCCGCAGCCCTCTATGCCGGCCTGGCGGTACATCTTTGGCGCACGCGCTGGCGCGGACCCTTGCTCGACCAGCCGTCGGGAGGCCTCGGCATTAGCGAGCGCAGCCTCCTGCTGGTGGCGTTGATCGCCCATGGCGTCAGTTTGCGCATGGCCATATTCGACGGCGAGAGCATGCGCTTCGGCTTCGCCATCGCGCTTTCCGTGATTTTGTGGCTAGCCATTGCGCTGTACTGGATCGAAAGTTTCTACGCTCGCATGGAAGGCTTGCAGGTCCTCGGGTTGCCCGCCGCCTCGGTTGCCGCCATGCTGCCTGCCATCTTCTCCGAGGCCCATGTGCTGACCAATGCCGGGTCGATGGCTTTCCGTATGCACTTCCTGATGGCAATGCTGGCCTATAGCCTGTTTACCCTGGCGGCACTGCATGCCCTGCTGATGGCAACCGCCGAACGAGGGCTGCACCGGGGCCGCATCTCGCCCTTGCTGGCAGGTCTGCCGCCCCTGCTGACCATGGAGGCGCTGCTGTTTCGCCTGATTCACGTCGCCTTCGTCCTGCTCACCCTCACCCTGATTTCCGGCGTGTTCTTCTCCGAAACCCTGTTCGGCAAGGCGCTGACGTTCAATCACAAAACGGTATTTGCCATCCTCTCCTGGCTGATTTTCGCCGCACTGCTGACGGGCCGTCACTTGCGCGGCTGGCGTGGACGGGTGGCGCTGCGCTGGACCTTGGCTGGATTCGCCGCCCTGTTGCTGGCCTATGTCGGCAGCCGCTTCGTGCTTGAGGTAATCCTCGGCCGCTGATGGACGAAATCCCCCTTTCGGCGCAATTCTCAGCACTCGCCGTACTGCTGGTCTGCTCAGCATTCTTTTCGATGTCGGAAACCGCCATGATGGCCTCCAACCGGATTCGGTTGCGGCACATGGCGCAGGAAGGCCATCGCGGCGCCCGGCTGGCGTTGGCCCTGCTGGGCAAGACTGACCAACTCCTGGGCGTGATCCTGCTGGGAAATACCCTGGTCAACTCGATCGCCGCCATGCTGACCGGCAACATTGCGCTGCGGATCTTCGGCCAAGAGAAATGGACGCTCGAAATCGGTGCGCTGTTCGTGACCTTCTGCCTGCTGGTATTCTCGGAAATCACGCCCAAGGTGGCGGGAGCCACCTACCCGGACTGGCTGGCGCTGCGCATCGGCTATGTCCTGACACCCTTGCTGCGCGTCGCCTATCCCGTCGTCTGGCTGGTCAATCTGTTTGTCAAACCGCTGCTGCGCCTGCTCCACCTGCAGCCCAAGCCGGGACACGAATCCTCACGTCTTTCGCCGGAAGAGGTGCGTTCAGTCGTGCTGGAATCGGGCCGCTTCATTCCCCAGCAGCACCGGGCCATCCTGCTCAACCTGTTCGAACTGGAGCAACTGTCCGTGGCCGACATCATGATCCCGCGCGGTGACATCGAGGCCATCGATATTGCCGCGCCGATCGAGAACATCAAGGCGCAACTGGCGACCAGTTTTCACACGCGGGTCGTGGTATTCGAGAACGACCCGACCAACATCATCGGTGTCCTGCATCAGCGACGGCTGCTGGCCTCGGCCTTTGCCGGAGAGATCGACCAGGCGACACTGC
>JAUYSD010000045.1 GCA_030696505.1 Sulfuritalea sp.
ACGCCGAAGGAACACCTCGGCCTGCCCGACAAGAACGACGTCAAGGACGGCATCATGGCATACAAGATCGCGGCGCACGCCGCCGATCTGGCGAAAGGCCACCCGGGCGCACAGGTGCGCGACAACGCGCTGTCCAAGGCGCGCTTCGAGTTCCGCTGGGAAGACCAGTTCAACCTCGGCCTCGATCCCGACAAGGCGCGCGACTTCCACGACGAGACGCTACCGCAGCACGGCGCCAAGCTGGCCCACTTCTGCTCCATGTGCGGGCCGCATTTCTGCTCCATGAAGATCACCCAGGACGTGCGCGAATACGCGGCCAAGCTGGGCGTCTCGGAGCAGGAGGCGCTGAACAAGGGGATGGAAGTCAAGTCGGTCGAGTTCGTCAAGGCGGGCAGCGAGATCTACAAGGCAAGCTGAGAGTTGGTGCTGGCGCTACGGCAAATCGACGGCAAATAATGGACTGCCGACCCGGCTGTGGCGCCTGCTGCATCGCGCCGTCGATCAGCACCCTGGCCAAGCCCGCCGGCGAGGCCTGCGTGCACCTGACGCCCGACTATCGCTGCACCCTGTTCGGCAGCCCGCGGCGTCCGTCCTGCTGTTCCGGATTGCAAGCGTCAGCAGAAATGTGCGGGCAGAACCGTGAGCAGGCGCTGGCCTGGCTCGCGAAGCTTGACCACGCAACCGCTCCGCCAGCCAACAGGGATCGCAAAGCTTGAATTCTCAAGCGTAAATGCGCTGCATGCGGCTGAAACAAAAAGCAATTTTCGCGTAGGACAGAGCGATATATAGATTTAGAATATCGCATCGCCGCCTCCCTCGACCCGGCTGCTCTGCCGCGATTGCTTGCTGACCCGAATCAATAAGACCTCATGGCCACCTACACCTCCAACTTTCCCTCCTGGTCCGGGCTTGAGTCGCTGCTTTCCGCCACGCAGGCGTTTGAATCAAGCGCCACCTACACCCAGGCAAAAGATTCGATGACGTCTCTGCTGGGCTATCTAAGAAGCAGTTCGTCATCTTCGAGCATCAGCAGCAGCAGCGCCACCTTGTTTTTCCCCGGCGGGGTCAGCGCCTATCTTTCCGGATACAACTTCGGTACGACGAGTGCCGTCATAACGTCGATCTCGGTGACCGACGGTAGCGCCAGCATCTACCTCGGCGGCCCCTTCAGTATTGACGTCGGCACCGGCGCGCTCCTGGGAGACATCACCTCAATCTCCTACTCGGGATACGGCTACTACGAATCGGCCTCAGGCCGACTGCCCCTTGACGGCAGCCCGCCGGAATTTACCAGTTCGTCGTCAACCGTTCCGACCACGCTGGGCAATGTTTCGCTTTCGTCTACCGGGTCGTCGACATTCTCCGCCGGCATAGTTACGACTACCTACAATACGGCGTCGATTTCGGACACGGCCGGGCACTCGGCGCAACTCAGCGGCCTCAACTACACCCACTCGGAAAACGTCGCGGACGTTACCGATCAACTGCAACTACTTCACAACATGCTCGCCGGCGACGACACGGCAAGCGGCAGCAGCGGCGCTGATGAATTGCGCGGCTTCGGAGGCAACGATACGCTCGACGGAAAGGCCGGCGCCGACACCATGGCCGGCGGCATCGGCAACGACACCTACGTTGTCGAAAATTCCGCTGACGCGGTAACCGAAGCGGCCGGTGAAGGCCTCGACCTGATCCAGTCGTCGATAAGCTTCACGCTGCCCGACCATGTCGAGAAGCTGACATTGACCGGCAGCAGCATTATCAACGCCACCGGCAACGGCGCGGACAACCAGCTCACGGGGAATTCCGCCAACAACACCCTCGAAGGTACGGCCGGCAATGACGCGCTGGATGGCGACAGCGGCACCGACACCGCGCGTTACAGCGGCAACCGGGCCGACTACCTGATCACTGCGGTCGGCAACGGCTATACCATCGCCGATGGCGTTGCCGACCGCGATGGCACCGACAGCCTGAGCGGCATCGAAAAACTCCTGTTCGCCGACGTGACGTCGATGAACCTCGGCAGCAACAACCTACCCACCCTCGCCGCCCCGTCAGCGCCGACTTTCGCCGACACGGGCGCCAACGACAGCTTCATTGCCGCCAGCGGCATCCTCGCCGGCAGTGACCTCGACTTCGGCCCGCTGAGCTACAGCATCACCGGCGGCACGCTGAATAGCGGAGTTACAGTCAAGACAGGCAGCTACGGCAGCCTCGCCGTTACTGCGAGCAGCGGCACCTGGATCTACACCCCCGACGATGCCGCAATCGAAGCCCTCAAGACCACCGCCACGGAAAGCTTTACCGTCACGGTCAGCGACGGTTCCGCAACTGCCAGCGCCACGCTCACCGTCAATCTCGCCGGTGCTGACGATGCTGCATACTTTGCCGCCAGCAGCGCCAGCATCGCCGAAAACATTCCCTCCGGCAGCGTCGTATATACCGCCGTCGTCGTCGACCCCGACACCCAGTATGCGCCCGGCTTCAGCCTCGGCGGCACGGACGCCGCCGCCTTCGACATCGATGCGACAACTGGCGCAGTCAGCATCAAGGCATCCCCCGACTACGAAGTCAAGTCGAGCTACAGCTTCACCGTCACCGCCACCGACCCGGCAAACAACCTGAGCATTGCCCAGGACGTGTCGCTGACAGTGCAGGACGTCGTGACGTCGCGCTACACTCTCCTGGGCACCGGCGCCAACTTCACGGACTTCCATGTGCCCTACGCCAATCTCAGCCTTGACGGCCAGGAAATCGTCTTCAAGGGCAACTCCGGCGTCGATACGGTGTATGTCGGAAACGACGCGGTCAGTGTTGATTTCACCCAGGCCGGTCTGGGGATCGACCGGGTCTACCTTGCCGGCCACTGGGCCGACTATGCAAAGAGTTACAGCGGCTCGGTCGTTAACCTGACCCGCGCCACGGGGGGCAGCGAATTCCTTAGAGTAATCAGCGGCGACAGCCTGGTGTTCGCCGATGGCACCGTCAGTGTCGCCAGTGCCTTGAACTTCCTCAAGGGTGTGGCCGCCGAACCCGTCCCCAGCGGCGAGACCACCATGATCTTCCCCGTCGCCATTGCCGAAGGCACCAGCAATACAGCCCGTGCCGTGGTACTGGATGCGTCGGGCGAAACACTGGCCCTGGCCCGGCCCGGACTGGACCTGACGATCAAGGGAAGCAGCGGTACCGATATTGTGTATGTCGCGCCCGGCAGCACGATGGATGCAACTCAGTTGGGTCTGGGGCAGGACACGCTTTACCTGGCTGGGCATTACGGCGATTACTCGGGAGGCTATGCCGGGTCGGTAGCGACCCTGACGCGGTCGGTGGAAGGCTACGTGGAAACAGTCAAATTTCTCGGCGGAACCACTACGGCCTTCGACAACATCGTGTTCGGCGATGGCTCGACCCGGTCGGTGGATATCTTGGATCACCTGAAGGGTGGCGCGATTCCGCTGCTGACCGGTGAGGTGACGCCACAAACTACGGTAGCCAAGTCGCTGATCTCAGGTACGGCGGGAGACGACATGCTGGTGGGATCGGTCTGGGGCAATCTGCTCGACGGTGGTACCGGGACCGACGCCCTGACAGGGCTGTCGGGGAGCGACATTTTTGTTCTGGGCCCGGGTTATGGGGGAGGCATACCAAGCCTGGCCGATACCTTTTCGGACTTCGAGCATGGCATCGACATGATCGGGTTGACCGGCGGCCTCGGTTTTGCGGACCTGACCATCAGCCAGGGCAACGGCACCGACACCGCTGCCGGCAATACGGTCATCGGCACCAATAGCGGGGAATACCTGGCCGTGCTGCTCAACACCAGCGCCAGCACCATCACGGCGCTCGACTTCCAGTTACTGGGCGTGTAGTACAGTTCGTTCCATCCATTCAAACCGACTTAACAAGGGAGAACTGATGATGCAGGATATTTTTGCCGAACGTCTGGTCAATCTGCAAATTCACCAGGGCATCGCCCGGCTGGATTTCGCGCGGCTGGAAACCATAGACGTCGAGAAGAACCAGGCCACCTTCGCACCCGCATTTCGCCTGGCGATGCCGGTGGACGCGTTCATGCAGATGGCCGAGCAATTCCAAAAAGTGCGCGAAACGATCCAGAACCAGGCCAAGGACAGGGCGAGCGCGCCGGCTGCTGCTTGATCGATTCCCCCTGTACTTGGGGCGGAACGCTTGATTCATTCATCCGGATGCGCACCGCAATTTCGACGACA
>JAUYSD010000059.1 GCA_030696505.1 Sulfuritalea sp.
CGACGTCAGCCTGTTTATGTAGCATGAATGCAACAGTAGCGCAGGCCGTCGCGCTCCTGGTCTGGACTTACTGAATCACTTTAGCTTACAACTGCAACTTGTTGAAGTTAACTGAATAACCCTTGGGAGAGATCAGAATGAAAATGAAAAAGATTGCTGCACTGCTGTTCGCTGTCGGCGTTTCGGCTCCGGCGTTTGCGACCAATGGCTATTTTGCGCACGGCTATGGCATGAAGGCCAAGGGTATGGCTGGCGCGGCAACCGCAACGGCGAGCGACGCAATGGGCGGTGCGAACAACCCGGCCAGCATGGTGTTTGCCGGTGACCGCCTGGATGTAGGTATTGACTGGTTTAGCCCGAAGCGTGGCGCTAGCCGGTCAGGAGGCGGCGCTTCTTTTGATGAGGCCAGCAGCAGCAATAATTTTTTGGTGCCTGAATTTGGCTACAACATGATGCTGGGCGAAAAAATGTCGCTGGGCATTACTGTTTATGGTAACGGCGGTATGAATACCGACTATGCAAGCGGAACGTCTGTGGCTGCCAACCAGTGCGGCCTCGGCGCACCTGCGAGCAACCCGCTTTGCGGTGCTGGCAAATTAGGTGTCAATCTGGAGCAGTTGATCGTCGCTCCGACTTTTGCCTACAAGATAAATGCCAACAACGCTATTGGCATATCGCCCTTGTTTGTCTACCAGCGCTTCAGCGAGAATGGACTCCAGGCGTTTGCCGGCCTTTCTTCCGACGCTACCAAGCTCTTTAATCAGGGGCATGACTCCGCCACTGGCTGGGGCGTCAGGCTGGGTTGGCAGGGCAAGGTTTCGGATAGCGTGACCTTGGGTGCCGCATATTCTCCTGAAATCAACATGAGCAAGTTCAATCGATACGCTGGCCTATTGGCGGAACAGGGCGATTTCGATATCCCGGCGAACTGGAATCTGGGGGTCGCATTCAAGGCTACCCCGGCCGTGACGATTGCGGTGGATTACCAGCATATTCAATACGCGGATGTTAAATCCGTTGCAAATTCCGCCATAGCCTCGTTTCCTGCGGCGACTGTTCCCGGAAGTCCGTTTCAACTCGGCAATAGCGAAGGATTGGGATTTGGCTGGTCCAATATTGACGTCGTGAAGTTGGGTGTCGAATACAAATACAACGACAAATTGACTTTACGGGCCGGCTTTAATAAGGGCGGCAATCCGGTGAAATCGGGCGAGCAGACCTTCAATATTCTGGCGCCTGGTGTCGTGACGGACCACTACACTCTGGGTATGACCTATGGCGTAACCAAGGATTCAGAGCTTACAGTGGCTTATATGCATGCCAAGGAAAACTCTGTTTCTGGCGCCACAAATCCTTACTTCGGCGTAGGTGGCACCGAAACCATCAAGATGTACCAGAACTCGCTGGGCATCGCTTACGGCCTGAAGTTCTGATCCACGGCTAGCCGCAATGCGGTAGGTTCGACCACAAGGGCTGAGAGCGGAAGCGCTTTCGGCCCTTGTCTCTTTCGTCACGGAGTTGTCTGGCGTCGATGAAGACGGTGCTGACTGGCTCGATTCGTCTCGAAAATTCCAAGAACGCATTATCCCAAGGAGAGAGATATGTCCAGAATCTGGAAAAACATCGGATTAATGTTTATGGCGCTGTGTGCCACTGTGGTCTTTGCACAGGATGCCGTGCTGAAGCCTTTCGTGCTGGCATCCAAAGGAGTGGGCGATGTTGCGCAAAAGGTCGAGGCGACCAAGGCAGCGCTGGCCAAAGCAGGTTTCACCGTCGCCGGTAGCTATTCGCCTTACCCTGATGCGACGATTATCGTGGTAACCAACGACGAAATGAAGAACGCGGCGGCGAAGTCGGAGCATGGTGGGTTCGGCGTGGCCCAACGCATTGGGGTGACCAAGGTAAATGATTCTGTTCAGGTTTCGTATACCAATCCGCCCTATTGGGCAAACGGCTATCGCATGAGCGGCGAGTTAAAGGACACCGCCGCCAAGCTGCAGGTTGCGCTGGGCAAGGTGGAGGAGTTTGGTGCAAAGGGACTGACTGCAAACCAGTTGCGCAAATACCATTACATGTTCGGCATGGAGTATTTCGACGAGCCGAGCGTGTTGGCCGAGTACGGCAGCCACGAGGAAGCCGTGAAAGCGGTGGAGACGGGCTTGGCCGCGGGCAAGCACGGCGTGACCAAAGTCTACCGCCTCGACGTTCCGGGCAAGAAGGAATCCGTGTTTGGCGTGGCGATGAAGGGGGCGGGCGACGCCAAGTACATGGATGACAAGTACATCATGGGTGTGATTGATTTCGGAGATATCAAGTCCCTGGTGCACCTGCCCTACGAAATTCTGGTCACGGGCAATAAGGTAATCGCCTTGTACGCACGCTTTCGTATTGCGCTGAGCTTTCCCGATTTGAAAATGACCGGCCAAAACAGCTTCATGAAGATCATGGATTCGCCCGATGCCATTCGTGATGCCTTGTCTCTTACGGTTGGCGGCAAGAAGGACGCGCGCTGATCGGCGCGCCCATCAAAGGAGAAGACCATGCAACTCGACATAATTACGATCGTAGGACTTGGCGCGGTTCTCATCATGCTGATCAACCTGTTTCAGGTGATCAGTCTGAAATCCCAGATCAGCGGCGGCGTGGTGGGCAAGAGCTGGAACATCATGATCCTGCTGGTAGTGCTGTTCGCCGCCGGCTATATGATTCTGCCATTCCTCGCCACGATGCCGGTCGAAACCCTGCGCATCATTGTTTCCATGATCCTGTTTTTCGGGGCGATCTATGTTCTGGTAACCATCCGCCTCATCTACGGCATCATCAGGGAACTTTCCGCCTGAGGGACGTGGGGCATGGATGATCTGCAAGGGGTTTACGCCAGGACCGAGGCGGGCGCAGCGGAGATCAAGGCGCGTGCGTTCGAGCTGACAAGGGCGCAGCGCAACCTGCTGATCGTGATTGACGGCAAGAGTGCAATCGGCTCGTTTGCCAAAATTGCCGGTTGCGCGCCGGAGCAGATGGGGGAAGTGCTGCTGCCCCTCGTCGAGCACGGTTTGGTGGCGCCGATCGCCGGCGGGCCGAACCGGGGAGCGGTTCAGGGCCGGCCGTGGGGCGGCGTCCCATTGCCGGCAGGCTCCTCTGCGGCTCAGGCGCAGGCGCTGGTTGCCCTTGCCGAACGGGTCTTCGACAAGCGCGCCGGCCCTGTTGTGCTCAAGCTGGAAAAGGCTGCCGATTCAGGCGGGGACTTGCTGGCCGCCGCCGAGAGCGCGGCCAAGCTGGCCAAGCTGACCATAGACGAGGTCAAGGCTCAGGATTTCCTCGCTGAGGCGCGCCGGCTGATTTCCGCCTAGCCCGGTTGAATTTCACCGCACCGGCGTGATGCCCCACTCCGCCACACCTTCCGGCAGACGCACCGCGTCGTAGCCTTTCTTGCGCAGCAGTTCAACCGCGTCGAGCGCCATTAGGCAGTAGGGGCCGCGACAATAGGCCACGACCTTCTTGCCCTTGGGCAATTCTGACAGTCGCAGCTTCAGTTCACCGATCGGAATCGAGCGCGCAAATGGCAGGTGGGCTGCAAGAAACTCTTCTGTCGGTCGAACGTCGAGCACGACTACGTCGCCTTTTCGGGCCAGCTTGACGAGGCTGTCGCGGTCCTGGGGTGCCAGCTCCTTCGGATGGCTGACCATCTGTTCGATCACCTGCTGCAGCTCGACCAACCTATCTTCGGCGAGCGAACGGATTGCCACCCAGAAATCGGCGACCTGCCGGTTGGCGATTCGGTAAATCACGTACTTGCCCTGCTTCTCGGTCTCGACCAGCCGCGCGGCGCGCAACTCGCGCAGGTGAGCACTCGCCAGCTTCATGCTGATGGCCGCTTCGCGCGCCAGTGTATCCACAGTTTTTTCGCTCTGGCACAGCAGTTCGATCAATTCCAGGCGCTTGGGGCTGCATGCCGCCTTGCCGATGCGGGCCACCTGCTCATAGAGCAGATCCTTGATGTGTCGCGGATTGTTCATGCCCGTTAATCTAAGGTTTGGCCGATCAACTGTCAAATACCGTGAGAAATACCTTGACAAGCTCCTCTGGCGTCGTTTAGATTAGTCTAACGTTCTTTAGATTGTTATCCAATCGCAAGAACGGGATCAGCCAGGAATTGGCAGCATTGAAATCAACCATCAAGACCGGAGGCACCGAAATGGCCAAGCATCTGTTCATCCTCAACGATCCGCCCTATGGCACCGAGCGCAGCTACAACGCGGCACGACTCGCCCGTACGCTGCTGAACGCCAAGGAGGAAGTACGCGTATTCCTCATGGGCGACGCCGCCGCCTGCGCCGCCGCCGGGCAGAAGGTGCCGCAGGGTTACTACAATCTCGGCGACATGCTCGGCGGGGTGATTCGTCGTAACGGAGAAATTTCTGTTTGCGGCACCTGCATGGATGCGCGCGGCATGGCCGAGGAGCGCCTGATCGAGGGCGCCAAACGCGGCACCATGGACATCCTGACCGAATGGACGCAATGGGCCGACAAGGTGCTGGTGTTCTGATGGGCAGGACCGCGCTGGTCCTCGGTGCCGGCATTGGCGGCATCGTCGTCGCCGAAACCCTGCGCAAGCTCCTGCCGGCCGAGGACCGTGTGGTTGTAGTCGAGCGTGAGCGGGACCATGTCTTCGCGCCTTCGCTGCTATGGCACATGACCGGCGACAACGAAGCTGCGGCTTTCACGCGGCCGCTCTCGTCCTTGTCGGCAAAGGGAATCGATCTTGTCACCGGCGAACTCACGCGCATCGATCCCACCATGCGGTCGGTCGAGGTCGGCGGCAAGACCCTGAATGGCGACGCACTGATCGTGGCCCTCGGCGCCGACTACGCGCCGGAGGCGGTGCCGGGCCTTGCCGAGGCCGGCCACAATTTCTATACGCTGCAAGGCGCTCAGGATATCCGCACCGCCCTGGACGCCTTTGAGGGCGGCCGCATCGTGGTGCTGACTGCAGCTCCCGCCTACAAGTGCCCGGCGGCTCCCTATGAGGCGGCGATGCTGGTCGCCGCCTACTGCAAAAAGCGTCGCCTGCGCAAGCAGACGACGGTCTCCATTTATGCCGCCGAGCCGGCCCCCATGCTGGTCACCGGCCCCGTCATCGGCGCCCAGGTTACCCGGATGCTGGAAATGAAGGGTATCCCCTACTTCCCATCCCATCAGCTCACCAAGGTCGAAGCAGGTAAGCTGCATTTCGCCAACGGCGCCACGGCTGGATACGACCTGCTGCTCTACGTAGCGCCGCACCGCGCGCCGGCCGTGGTCAAGGCCGCGGGCCTTTGCGCCGAATCGGGCTGGATCGCGGTCGACCGCGAAACCATGGAAACACAATTCCCCGCGGTGTATGCCATCGGCGACGTCACCTCGATTCCGCTGAAGATGGGCCGGCCGCTGCCCAAGGCGGGGGTCTTCGCCAACGGGCAGGCGCAAGTGGTGGCCAGGAACATCGCCCGTGCCTGGACCGGCAAGGGCGAAGCGGCGCGTTTCGACGGCCACGGCATGTGTTTTCTCGAAATCGGTGGTGGCATGGCAGGCGTCGGCAGCGGCAACTTCTACGCCGAGCCGACACCGGATGTACGCATGCGCTATCCGAATCCAATCTGGCACCTGGGCAAGGTGCTCTACGAAAAATACTGGCTTTGGCGCCAGTTCTAATCCGACGAGGCGCACATCATGAAGTTCTCCCTGGTTGAATTTTCCATCGCACGGCCGAAATGGGTGTTGTTCGGGACGCTGCTGCTGACCCTGCTGTTTCTCACCCAGTTCCCGAAAATCCGCACCGACACCAATCCGAAACACATGCTGCCGGAGACTTCCGACGTGCGGGTGTGGAACGACAAGGTGGATAAGACCTTCGCGCTGTACGAGGACACCATCGTGGTCGGTATCGAGAACGCCGCCGGCGTGCTCAACCTGGAAACGCTCGGACGCATCGCCCGCATTACCGAGGCCGTGCTGGCGCTGGACGGCGTGGCGAGCCGCGACGTGAATGGCTTCACTACCATCACCAACGTCACGGCATCCGAGGGCACGCTGAATGTCGGTCCGCTGATGCCGGCGGCGCCGAAGACCGAGGCCGAGGTCGAGGCCTTGCGCCAGGCGCTGTTCGGCAATTCCCTGTTCATCGACCGCGTCATCTCGAAGGACGGCAAGACCACGGCCATCTACGTGCCGCTGGAAAAAGGTGCCAACGGCGCCGAGATCGCCGACAAGATTCGCCAGATCGTTGCCAAGGAAAAAGGTCCTGAGCGCTACTACGTAGCAGGCGACCCGGTGGCGCGCGATACCTTCGGCGCCGAGATGTTCAAGCTGATGGCGCTGTTCTCGCCGATTGCCGGCATGATC